>NZ_KV790851.1:110526-162076 GCF_001807725.1 Granulicatella sp. HMSC31F03
CCAAATATGGTAATTACCATATTTGGTAATGGCGTCTTCTCCCCTTCCATCTCAACGAGCGCAGAAGAAGCATTAGTGCTTTTAACAAGCTAACTAATCAAAGTTCAAGGATTACAAAAAAGAATCAGTTTATTGAAAGAATAGTGGGATTAGCATTGAAACGAATAAGCAGGAGTAAGGAATTTATTCTTACCGAAAATACTCTATAGAGTTAGACGCAGTAGCTGATTGAATTAAGCTTCATCACTCGTGATTCGTTTAATCCTAATCAGCCTTGCGGGGGTAAGACTACAAAGCAAAACGGGCTCACGCTGTGAGTCCGTTTTTGACTTTGGTCTTACTCCCGGCTTTGAGGCTTCAAAGGCGAGAGACGCCGGCTCGAGCCAATACCCCTTGCCCTTCCTTTTAGCGAGCGTAGAAGAAGTATTCCTACTTTACTAACTCGCACAATAAAAAAGTACGAAGATTAGCTATCTTATGTATAAAAACAAAGATTACCTCGGTTTCTATAATAACAACAATAGCGAGTGTAATTGTAGCGAATTAGCAGGAGGAAGAAATGATTTCCTTACTAAAAAACTCTATGGATTTAGACGCAGTAGCTGATTGAATTAAGCTTCATCACTCGTGATTCGTTTAATCCTAATCAGCCTTGCGGGGGTAAGACTACAAAGCAAAAAGGATTCACACTGTGAATCCTTTTTTGTCTTTGGTCTTACTCCCGGTACAGCTATTGTCGTTATTATGAAGATAACCGAAGGTAATCTAAGTTTTTAAAGTACTCCATAAAATAATCTTCGTACCTACTTTATTTTATCGAATAGATACGTTTTCTAAAGCAACTAATGCTTCTTCTACGCGAGTCATGGCGGACTTAATAACGTCTTCCTCCAACGTCGCATTGCGGTTCACAAACAATAATGAATACGCTAATGATTGGAATCCTTCTGGCACATGTTCCCCTTTATAAACGTCGAATAACGTTACTTTTGATAAGAACTCACCAGCATTTGCACGGATCACATCCACTAACTCAGCATGTGTTAATGAAGTTGGTGCTAAGATCGCGATATCGCGTGTCATACTTGGATATTTCGCAACCGATTGAATCACTGCTTCTTGTAAGTTAGCTGCAAGTAATGGTTCCACATCTAACTCGAAGACGAATGTGTCTTGTAAGTCTAATGCTTTTTGAACCGTTGGATGAACTTTACCGATTAAACCAATCACTTCTCCGTCTAAAAGAATACGTGCTGATTGTCCTGGGTGTAATTCTTCAATATCTGTTAAAGGCTCGAAACGTACACGGTCTAAGCAGTCTAATTGTGCGAAGTACGCTTCTAGAATTCCTTTTACCACATAGAAATCCACTTTCTCTGCTTTATGGTTCCAGTTTGCACTTGTCACGTCTCCTGTTAAAATACCCGCGATGACCTCGTTTTCGATGAAATCTTCACTTCCAGCAGCTCCTAGTTTGAACACACGGCCTGCTTCAAATAATTTCACGTTGTTTTGTGAACGAGCCACGTTGTATTGAACGGCTTCTAATAAACTTGGTAATAGTGATTGACGTAATTCGCTACGGTCTTCACTCATTGGCCAGCTTAAACGCACACTTGTTGCGTCTTTCTTCGTAAACCATTTTGATTTTTCTGGAGTGGTTAACGCATAAGTGTATGCCTGTGAAAGTCCAGCTCCTTGCATGAATTGACGAGTGTAACGGATGAAGCGTTGTTTGTCCGTTAAGCCCCCCACTGTACTTTCAGTTGTTGGTAATGTTGCAGGAATCTTGTCGTATCCGTAAATACGTCCCACTTCTTCCACTAAGTCTGCTTCGATTGAAATATCAAATCTCCATGCAGGGATTTTCACGTCGAAACGTGTTCCTTCTACAGTTGTTGGATATTCTAATTGTGCAAATACTTGTTTCACTTCATCAAGTGTTAAGCTTGTTCCTAAAACGTGGTTTAAGCGTTCTAGAGTGATGCTTACAACTGGTAATTCTAAATCGTAGCTTTGTACAGAAGCAAATTCTTCTTTCACTGTTCCACCACCAAGCTCGGCAATCAATGCTGCAGCGCGTTTTCCGGCTTGAACGATGGTTGCTTTGTTAATGCCTTTTTCAAAACGAGCACTTGATTCGCTACGTAAGTTATGTTTTTGTGAAGCTAGGCGAACTGCTTTAGGATCGAACAAGGCTGCTTCTAATAACACTGTTGTTGTCTCGTCTGAGATTTCAGTATCTAATCCACCCATTACACCAGCTAATGCGACTGGTCGGCCACCTGAAGTAATCACGATTTCGTTTTCTAATGTACGTTCTTCCCCATCTAAAGTCACTACTGTTTCGCCTTCAGTTGCGCGACGGACATGGATGGCTTTTTCAGGTAATTTATCGTAGTCAAATGCATGGAGCGGTTGACCGTATTCCATTAAGATGTAGTTTGTTACGTCCACTAGATTATTGATTGGACGAACACCTGCTGCGATTAAACGGTTTTGCATCCATTGTGGACTTGGAGCCACTTTAACACCTTCGATTAAGAATGCGTGGTATGCAGGAGCGTCTGCTTCGTTTTCTACAGAAACTGTAACAACGCCTGGAATTTCAGAAGAAGTTCCTTTTTCGAATGCATCTGGTTCTAAATTGTTCTTCAAGTTGTAAATCGCACCAATTTCGTGAACAGAACCGCGCATGCTTAACGCATCAGAACGGTTTGCAGTGATGTCTAGTTCCACGATTGCTGAGTCAAGCGCTAATGCACAAACTGCGTCGCTTCCCACTTCGATGCTGTCATCTGTGAAGACGTAAATTCCATCCTCGTATTCTTTTGGTACTAAGTTACTTGGCACACCAATTTCTTGCAATGAACATATCATTCCTTGAGATTCTACGCCACGTAGTTTCCCACGTTTAATTTTATGACCGCCGGCAATGCGTGCACCGTGAGTCGCCACGATCACCTTTTGACCTGCCGCGATATTTGGAGCACCACACACGATTTGAAGAGGCTCGTCAGCTCCTACTTCAACTGTAACAACGTGTAAGTGATCTGAATCTGGATGGTCAACCACTTCTGTTGCTAAACCAACCACTAGTCCTTTTAAGCCTTCGCCTGGAACCGTTACGCTATCGACTTCGATTCCTGTACGAGACATTTTTTCTCCTAATTCTTGAGGAGTGACTTGTGATAAATCAATATATTCATTTAACCATTCGTATGATAATTTCATGTTCTTCCTCCTCTTATGATTCTTTCGTAAATTGGCTTAAGAAACGTACATCGTTTGTATATAATGAACGAATATCTTCAATCCCATATTTCAACATTGCGATACGGTCTTGGCCTAATCCGAAGGCAAATCCACCGTAAACACTTGAATCCACACCAGCAGCTTCAAGGACGTTTGGATGCACCATACCACTACCTAATACTTCAATCCAACCTGTTCCTTTACATACAGAACAGCCTTCTCCACCGCATTTGAAGCAGCTAATATCCACTTCTAGAGATGGCTCCGTGAATGGGAAGTAACTTGGGCGAAGACGCACTTCACGGTCTTCCCCGAACATTTCTTTAGCAAATGCCTCAAGAGTCCCTTTTAAGTCTGACATCGTAATGTGTTTATCGATCACAAGACCTTCGATTTGATAGAACTGATGTGAGTGAGTCGCATCATCGTTATCACGACGGAATACACGACCCGGACTTAACATCTTCAATGGGCCTTTTGTAAAGTCATGTTTCTCCATTGTACGAGCTTGTACTGGAGAAGTTTGTGTACGAAGTAAGTACTCAGGAGTGATGTAGAATGTATCTTGCATATCACGCGCTGGGTGATCTTTTGGCAAGTTCATCATCTCAAAGTTATAGTGGTCTGATTCCACTTCTGGGCCTTCTACGACTTGGTATCCAAGGCCGATGAAGAAATCTTCTACTTGGTCTTGAACATGCGCTAATACATGAGCAGTTCCACGTTCGACTGGACGTCCTGGCATTGTGACGTCGATCGTTTCAGATTGTAACGCTTCTTCTAACGCTTTTGCTTCAAGCACTTCTTTAACAGAAGCGATTTTTTCTTCTAATACAGAACGTAATTCATTAGCAAGAGCCCCTACTTTTGGTTTCTCTTCGTTGGCTAAGTTTTTAATGTTTTTAAGAACTTCAGTGATTGGTCCTTTTTTCCCTAATTGTTGTACACGAATTTGATCGAGCTCTTTTAATGTTTTTACTTCTTCTAAAGAAGCAAGTACATCTTTACGAATCGCATCAAACTGCACTTTCATTTCTTCTAAATTCATTGTATTCCTCCTTATAAAAATAAAAATCCCTTATAGCCATTAGACTATAAGGGACGAAATTTCGCGGTACCACCCTTGTTCCTTGAGGCAGGCTCAAGACACTTGGACGCTGTTAACGGGGGCGACCCGAACCATTATTCATCAGTGAATCCCAATGGTCACTCCGGAAGTGAAAAGTTTGAAACGTGACTTGGAAGACTTGCAGTCAGGATCTTCCTCCCTGAAAAGCTTTGTTAAAAACCCTTTTCCATCAATGTGTTTTCTATATATGTTTTATCCTATCATAATGGCTTCAAAATGAAAAGAAAAACTAATCTTTTTCATCATAGGTGCGTTCCCCAATAATATATCGAGGACGCTCTTTGGCTTCTAAATAAATCTTACCGATGTATTCACCGATAACGCCAAGACTGATTAACTGTACCCCGCCAAGCAGACTGACAATGGCATAAGTACTCGCCCATCCAGCAACGGAGTTATTTGAGAATTTAGCCCAAAGCACCCAAATAATTAACGCAAAGCTGAAGAATGAAGTTAGAACGCCGATTGCAGTAATGATTCGAATTGGTTTAATGGATAAACTTGTAATTCCGTCAATTGCTAATCCAAGCATTTTTGATAGTGGATAGTGACTTTCTCCAGCAATTCGTTCATGACGTTTATAAGTCACATAAGAATACTTAAAGCCTACAAGTGGCATAATTCCTCGAAGGAATAAGTTTACCTCTTTGAATTTCTTTAATTCTTGAATAAAACGTTTAGAGACGAGACGATAGTCCGCATGATTGAAGACGACGTCCGCACCAAACAGATGCATTACTTTATAGAAACCTTCAGCAGTAATACGTTTAAAAGCAGAATCCGTATCACGATTATCACGAACACCGTAAACGATCTCTGAACCATCTTTAAATTCTTCAACCATTTTGTCCATACAGTTAATATCATCTTGACCATCTGCGTCAATCGTAATAACGATATCTGCAAATTTAGCAGCTTCTTCCATCCCTGCTAAAACACTACTTTGATGCCCTCGATTTCTGCTTTGTGCAATTCCAACAACATGACTATTTTCTTTTGCATATTGTTGAATTAATTCCCACGTTTGATCTTTACTCCCATCATTGACATACATGATTTTACTGCTCGAATGTACTTGTCCCGTATTAATTAAAGATTCAATTTTTTCAATAAACATGGGATTCGTATACGGCAGAACCTTCTCTTCGTTATAGCAAGGAATAACGATATATAAAATTGGGTTATTTCTATTCATTTTTTTCTCCTAAAACTTGTATTCCAAAGGGGAAATTGGTCCCCCTAAATATTCTCACAATAATTTCACAACCGATAATAGCTAAAAGTGTTGTAAGTGCTGTTGAAACATATCCATTTATAAATATACCTGTATATTTTGAAGCCAATTGTCCCACTAGTTTTTCAACAAGCACAAGAACAATTGGTGAATGGACCCCATAATAAATCAACGTCTTCCGCCCAATTGCTTTAAACCACTCAACTTCAGGAATAACTTTAAAAAAAGTAATCGTAGCCCAAATTGCTGAAATAGCGGCTATGTAAAATAAAAAATGATTGCCTATTTGTTGGTAGTATAAATCTACTTTATAGCCACTTAGTCTATAGTTTAATAAGCCTATTGTAATACTGATTATGGAAGCAATCGGTAAAAACTTAAGTGTTAAGTACTTTTCAATCAATGATAAATGTTTTCTGGTAATCACGCCTAATAAAATAAAGATAGTAGACACTGGAACTAAATCCCAGTTCCAAATTAAATACCAGTTTGCTTCATAAACTTTCTGACCTATGAAAACTAGGAGTATTAAACTAATAGCAACGGCTATTTGAAACTTCACTTCTTGCGCATATTTTAAAATAAAATAACAAACTATTTCAGATAAAAATAATACATTTAAAAACCATAATTGGAAATAAATATGCAATCTATCCGAGAAAAGTAATTGTTTAGCAAATCGGATTACATTAAAACTTAACACTTGGTCAGGATATAAAATAAAAAGTTGCACCAAAAATACAAATACATTCATTAAAATAAAAGGTACAACGATCCCTTTAAACTTATTCCAGAAAAAAGTACGGAAATTTTTATATTTATCTATCGAAAATGTAAAGCCCGATAAAAAGAAAAATAAAGGAATGTGGAATAGATAAACGATTGTTCTACCCGTTTTCGGTGTATAGGTTATATGTCCAATAATTACTAAAATAATGGCTAATCCTTTTGCCATATCGATATAACCAATTCTCTTTTGCATTTTTTTCTCCTTATTTTTCTTTTAGTTTAAAAATACTCATCTCAGCTGTTACTTTCTCAACCTCTTCAAAGTAGACATTTTTGTTGTAATGTTCCTTCATAATTTTAATGACACTATCCATATTCCCAGAATCTTTTGCCCAAAAGAAAATAACATTATCGTTATCAATTGAAGAAGATAATAAATTTTCAGAATCATCAATCTTATAGCTATTTAATAATTGACGATAATGAGGTGAAAAAGTCTGCCAATTTCCTAGTGTCGTTGTATGATTAACAACTTGCCCTGATCGAATTCTGAAGGTAGAAAGTGAAGGTTGTGAATTTACAAGTGTCCCATATCCTCCAAATACGATTAATTGATTTGGATGGTCTTTCACCACTTGATAATAGGTAGTATTCATTGAATCAGTAATCGTTGGGAACCAATACCATTTTTGATTCATAAATTCTAACCATTTATATCCTGCGACTAATAAAAGCCCTTGTATACATAAAAATACCACTTTCTTTTTAAACCATTTTCTCTTTTCATAGAGTACAGGTGAGTAAATCAAAAAGAACATTAAAAATGATACCATCAATGGTAAATAAACTCTTTCTACTACCCTCTGACGAACAAAGAGTGCTCCGATTAAAATAAACGGAGTAATGGGTAATAACCAAGCCCATATATTTTTGGGTCTAAAAAGAAGTAGCCAAACAGAAAATAATATGAGATAGGCTACTAGGATAATATTTTGAAAATAATCATTGATAAACTGAGGGATATCAAAGGAATATTTCTCTGTAATTGAGCGAACTAACTGAATTTTTTCCAACATTTCATTATTCAAAGCTCTTTTTTCTGCAAACAACCAATAAGTCGAAACTTTTAAGTCATTTTCACTAATACCCATTTTTTCAAATTCTTCACGGTGCTTATCATAACTAATTTCTGGGAAATCTCTAAGATTAGTGCTTAGTTCATTCCATTTCAGATACTCCTGAACATCTGGTCGAGACATCGTATAAACTTTATTGGATATATTAATGGATAATACAATTCCTATAAGAATAAGCATTTCCTTCCATTTCTTATTCTTTAAAATCTCATAAATAAGGAAGGGTAAGACTAACACGATTAAACTAGATGCAATTTGCGGTCTGATTGAAATCCCTACTGCAACTGTCATAATTCCCATTACTAAAGACTGATTAAATAATAATAAAATCCCTGCAGCTGCAACCAAGTATGAAATTACAGAAAACGAAAAATACTTAATCAGCACACACTGCATAAGTAGTGTTAACGGAATCAATACATATAACTTTTTCTTATAGAAAAAGTCATTAAAAACACTAATGCTTCCACAGTATGTGGCAACTAGAAAAATAAAATAAATATTCCAATTTTGGAAAATTTTTTGAAAAGCTACGAGAATAGATGATAGTCCTATTCCCATATATGGCAATAGCATATTTTCATGAGACAAAATGGTTTGGTTAATCATAATGTCATCTACAACTGGATACTCAAATCCCTTATGCCAAATATACGCATAAAATAGTAAAAATGGAACAGCCCCTAATACTACTCTAATTCCTTTATTTAGTTTCATTTATGAATCCTCTTTGTTTTAAATATCAACCATAACTATACCATTTTTTTTAGCTATATACCACGTTTAAAAAAACATTTGAATCGCAATCACAATGATTAAAATAACAATGACAGAAACCAGCCATACATTTAGAAAATGATTGTATTTTCTAAGTCCTGATTTTGGCGTGCGGTGTACTTGTGAAACTTCTTCCTCACGTTCAGAGTACAACTCTTCTTCTCTTTCGTAAGACCGTCCACGACTGTCTCTTCGCTCTTGCCTAGTTTCTAATTCTTCTAACTCTCTATTCTGTTTTTCTAATTGTTCTTTATACGATTTTCTCGTTAATAAAGGTTCATTTGGCATTGATTATTCTCCTTTATGCATCCAAGCATATTGTGCTGCAATAATCGTCTTCGCATCCGCAATTTCACCCGTTTGAATTTTTTGCATCACTTCTTCGAGTGGCAACCATAAGATTTCGACGAATTCATCTTCGTCTGCGGGTTTCGCATTTTCTTTAACTGTCACATTTTTTGCTTGGAATAATGTAATTTTCTCATCGCAGAATCCCGGGGTAGAGACCATTTCCATCATTTTTACCCATTCTTCAGCAACTAGGTTTGTTTCTTCTTCTAATTCACGTTTTGCGGCTTCTAGAGGCACTTCTTCCTTCGAGTCTAATTTGCCTGCTGGAATTTCTAAGAAGTGCTTTTCTAGCGGTTTTCTATATTGACGAACAAGTAGCATCTTTCCATCACGAATCACGAGTACTGCTACTGCTCCCGTATGAAATACGAGGTCCCTCGTAGAAGTTTTCCCATTCGGTAGCTCTACGATATCTTGTGTTACTGTAAAAATACGTCCTGAATATTTAATATCTCTTTGAATTGTTTTTTCTGTAAAATCCATAATTTCGCCTCCATTTTGCTTTATTATAGTTGGTTTTAAGTATTTCAACAATCGATTTTACTAAACTTTAAAGACAAAAAATGAGTGATAACACTATCACTCATTTTTCAATTATTGTCTGTTATTTTGTTGTACTTGTGTATTTACTGTTGCAGCATTGGTTTCAGAATTACTTCTTTTACCAAAATAAGCTTCATACACTTTTTTAGCAATTTTAGCAGCATAATCTGATGGGTATCCATCTTTAAAGTATGGTGCTACTACAGACACAACAATTTCAGGATTATCATACGGAGCGTATGAAATGAATGTTGAGTTTTCTACAGCCTCATTCTTATAAGCAGGATTTGGCCCAGAATAGAATGCTTCTACAGTCCCTGTTTTACCAGCTACTTCTGGTGAGTAATTTTTGAAAGTAGAAGAAGAAGTTCCATTCTCCCCATGAGTAACACGGTATAGTCCTTCTTTAATATGATCCAGAATTTTCTTCTCTACTTGAAGAGTATTCATAATTTTGGTTGGAATGACATCTTCTAAGTTTCCAATTCCACCTTTAGGGCTCGTTTCATGAATTTCTTTCACTAAACGAGGAGCAATACGTGTTCCTCCATTTGCAATGGTCGACATATATTGAGCTAATTGAAGCGGTGTATATAAGTCAAACTGACCGAACGCAAAGTCAAGTGCAGAAAAGGCATCGGCTGTTCCACCATTATATCCTTTTCCTTCATTTGGAAGATCAATTCCGGTTCTTACACCCAAACCAAATTGAGCATAATACTCACGTAATTTATCAAATAGGCTTAAATTGATATTCAATTTTCCGCCTTTAACATATTCTGCTTGTCCGCCCATTTTCATCGCTAATTTAATCATATAGACGTTTGAAGAGCGTTCCAATGCATCTAAATCTGTCAATTCAATTTGTCCATTGCGGTTAAACCATGAACTCTTCGGTTTAGAAGCTTCAAATTCAATCGGTTCATCGACTATTTTATTGTCTTCAAGAGTCAACGCTCCATCCATATAACCAGATAAGACCGTTGCTGGTTTAACAACCGACCCCATTCCAAATGAGTTGTTTATCGCTCCTAAAGCATCGTCTTCCACTCCATTGGATTGGAAATTCTCATCGAATTTCTTTTTCTTACCCGTAATTCCTAGAACGTCTCCATTTTTAGGATTCATTACTACGATATACACGCGATCAGCAGCTGGGTCCGTCATTTCTTCAACAGAAGTTTTGGCAATTTCTTCTATTTTTTTCTGGAATTCAGTATCAATGGTTAATACTAAATTAGAACCTGCTTTCCCTGGATAGGTTTCGTTATTTTTGATGATCTGTCCTTTTGTATTCGTTTGGGATTGAACGACAGTCTTAGATCCACTTAACACAGTTTCATACTGTTCTTCTAGATAACTCGTTCCGACACGATCGTTCAGTGAATATCCTTGAGCTAATAATGATTTTACTTTTGATGAAGGTAGACCTGTTTTTTCAGAGGAAACCGTTCCAAGGATTGTTTTTAACATATCCCCCATTGGATACTCACGGTCCCAATCAGAATCAATATCTACTCCTCGAAGCTCGCCTAATCGTTCACTGATTTTTGCGACTTCTTGCTCGGTTACTCCTTCATTTTTCAGCGTAACTGTTGAAAGAGAATAAGCACTATTCATCTTTGTAAAAATAGCAATCACTTGTTTTTCAGCTTCACTATAGTTTAACTCATCTGAAGAAATATGAGCTAATTGCATCTCATACGTTTGGCTTGAAGAGAGATTTTCTTTTGAAATTTGTTTCTTTTCTTCAGCTGTCAGTAATCCATCTAATTTGTCAGGATTTAAAGCCACCCAATAATCTTTTAAATCACGCTCTTTTAATTCAGAAGTATCTACTGAAATCAAAGAGGTTAATTTTTTGGCGATTTCTAACATTTTTGAGGACTTCGCATCCGCAGGTCTTGTATAGTTAATCGATAATTTAGTCTTGTTTCCTACTAAAACTCGACCTTGGCTATCATAGATAGATCCTCGAGGAACAGCTTTTTTGGAAGTGGTGGTTTCAGTTCGTTGAACGAGAGCAACAAACTCATCCCCTTTAACTAATTGGACATACGCCAAACGGCTAATCAACGCAATAAATGAAAAGAAAACAATTAAAAATAATAAATTTAAACGAAATGGAATATGTGATTTTTTCTTTTTGTTTTTTGATTTTCTTTTATTCAACATAATAAACTCCATGCATATTCTAGTAACTCATAACAGTATACCATAAATTCCTATTTGAACTATATAAAAAGGGGTTAATTAATTACTAAGATTTTGGACTCTACTACCCATTTTTTCGTGCAGCAAATCCAATAACGTGCTATGCTATCATTGAATACAACTAAGGAGATTTCTATGAAAACTGAGCGCAATTGGAATAAAAGAAAATACTACAGCCTTAGTATTTTTATCCCATTATTCCTCCTTCTTTTTATATTTATTCTTTTTTCAATAACCCCATTTGGAAATCGCACTTGGCTAACCGTCGATTTGGGGCAACAATACGTCGATTTCTTTGCTTATTATCAGGATACTCTATTACATCATCCTGAACAGTTCTTTTATAGCTTTTCCAAATCCATCGGTGGAGAGATGGTAAGCTTATGGTCTTATTATTTATTAAGTCCCTTTAACTTGATTTTTCTTATAATTCCAAAATCACATATTACAATAGGAGTCTCACTTCTAATTCTCTTGAAACTCATTTTTTGTACGGTCAGCTTTGCCTATCTTTTGGATAAGAAATTTGGAAAAAGAGATTTGAACGCACTTCTATTTGGACTTTCTTATGGGTTTATGAGTTATCTATCGGTTAATCAACTCAATATCATGTGGCTAGATGCCTTGATTGGTCTTCCAGTCATTTTATTAGGGGTCGACTCGCTCATTAACAATGAAAATCCGATTCGGTATATTCTTCCATTGGCAATCACCGTTTTAGCTAATTATTACACAGGATATATGATTTGCCTCTTTTTAGTGTTTTATTTCCCTTATGCCTACTTGCTTGAAAAAGGAAGCTTTCAATGGAAGGATTTTCTTAAAACCGGAGCTCGTTTTGCTTTATACAGTATATTAGCGATTGGGCTCATTATGATTGTTCTACTTCCAAGTGCTTATAGTTTACTTGGAAGTAAAGGAGCAGCAAAGCAAAGTCTCTGGTCTCTAAAATCAGAATACAATCCTTGGTTGATACTCTCAAAATTATTCATTGGTAGTTTTGACTTTCAGCAAATGCCTAAAGGATACCCAAATATTTTTGTTGGTAGCTTGGCACTCTTTTCCTTTTTTACCTATTTTACTCATAAGAAAATTAGACTCGCTGAAAAAATCATCGCCTTTGTCATTACTCTCTTCTTTTTAGTGAGTTTTAATATCGATTTTTTAGATCGAATTTGGCATGCTGGTCAACTTCCGAATTGGTATCCTTACCGTTTCTCATTCTTATTTAGTTTCTGGATTGTTTACATCGGGTATCAACAAACATTGAAGTTCTCAAAGATTTCAATGTTTGAAGCTTTTACATTTTTCTTTTTTATGCTTGCCATCAGCATCGGTTTCATCCTTTATCCTCAATCTTACCTTCAATCCTGGCAAATTGTCCTAGGGTTTGGAATTTCAATGGGTATTCTCTATGGATTAATTACTCAAACCAGATTCCAGAAGCGTTCTCGTAGGTTATGGATTAGTTTAGTCCTCATTGAACTTGTGTTGAATAGTGGAATTAACTTAGCTAGACTGGGATATGTGATGAATTCAGATTTCACTAACTATCAAGCCTCTTTAGAGCTTTGGAGCAAATCTCTATCAGCGCCTGACAACACGTTCTTTAGAAGTGAAAAAACAATTGCGCGTTCCAAAAACGATAATCTTCAAGTTCCTACTTACGGAATCTCTCATTTTTCATCTACCTTTGAGAAAGAAAGTGAACGTTTCTTTGAAGCTATCGGTGTTCGACAAGGAGTGGCCTACGTAAGTTATAGTAATGGAACGTTATTAACGGATGCCCTTCTTGGAATTAAAACAAGTTTTATCGCAAATAATCAGGCTTCTTATAATCATCGCTGGGAAAGAAAAGATTTAGAAACGATGGACGTTGCACAGCAATTTGAAGAAGGTACTGTTGTTCAAAATGACAATGTTCTTTCTATTGCTTATCCAATGAAACCCATATTAAAAGCGATGAAAGTCCCCGTTAATCAGCCGGTGGCCATGCAAAATCAATTATCTAACGCTCTTGCAGGAACCCATTCACCAAAGGATATTTTCACGAGAATTCCTTCTCAAATGGCTTACAGTAATATTAAAGGTCGCCCTTTTGCTCACCAAACGATACAGTTGGAAAATAGTGAAGAAAAAGGGAGCATTACATTAACCTTCACGCCAGAAACCGATAATCCTATCTATTTAGAATTAGCGGGAGATATGGAAGAAGATAGTTTCACGATGACCCTAAATGGAAAAGAGTATTTCTTTTATCCTGTTGAATCAAGACCCGTTCTTTTAAGTATTGCTTCCAAGAAAAAAGGAAGCCCTCAAACGATAGAGTTCACGATTCAAAAGGATCAATTTTCATTTACAAGATTGAATCTTTATTCCTTAAATGAAACATTATTACAAGATAGAATTCAACAAACGAAAGCTCAAGAATTAAAAATAGATACCTTCTCCTCTACCCATTTTTCTGGAACGATGACGGTAGAAGAAGAAAGCACGGTTTTAACGACGATTCCTTACTCAATAGGATGGACGGTTCGTGTAGATGGTCAACCTGTAGAAACTTATAAAATCCTCGATTCTCTTCTTGGATTTAGTATTTCCCCAGGAAAACATTCTGTCGAATATCATTATACGACTCCTTATCTGATTGAAGGTTCAATGATTAGCTTTGCTTCTTTTGTGTTTATTATTCTGATTTTGTTAACCAGACGCAAAAAGACCGATGACTCCTAGGAGACATCGGTCTTCGTTTTTTATAGATTATTTTGCAGCTTCGAAACGACGAGCTACTTCATCCCAGTTCACAACATTCCAGAATGCTGAAATGTAGTCTGGACGACGGTTTTGGTAGTTTAAGTAGTATGCATGTTCCCATACATCTAATCCTAATAATGGAGTTTTGCCTTCTGATAGAGGGTTATCTTGGTTTGGAGTAGAAACGACTTCTAATTTTCCGTTAGAAAGAACTAACCAAGCCCAACCAGACCCAAAACGAGTTGCTGCTGCTTGCGCGAATGTTGCTTTAAATTCGTCGAAGCTTCCGAATGCTTCGTTGATAGCTGCTAATAAAGCACCTTCTGGAGCTTTTGCACCTTCTAGAGATAATTGAGTCCAGAATAAGCTATGGTTTGCATGTCCACCACCATTGTTGCGAACAGCTACACGGATATCTTCTGGAACAGCGTTTAAATCGCTAATTAATTCTTCAACTGTTTTTTCGAATAATTCAGGGTGTTTTTCTACCGCTGCGTTTAAGTTTGTAACATATGCATTGTGATGTTTATCATGGTGGATTTCCATTGTACGTGCATCAAAATGTGGTTCTAATACGTCAAATGCGTATTCTAATTTTGGTAATTCATAAGTCATTACTAGATTCCTCCTAATTTTAAATACAGTTTTGAAAACTGTTTCTTTCTTTAATTATCATACCATCCACTAAACACGATAGGCAAAAATTATGCCCACTTTCCTAGTTCCACCTTTAATCTTCAATTTATGGTATAATAATCCCGCTACATAGAGAAAGAAAAGAGATGAAAACATGAAATTTACAGAATACGCATTACAGCCTTATTTGCAAAAAGCCTTGGCAGACTTAAAATTTACACAACCAACCCCTATTCAAGAACGCATTATTCCGCTTTTATTAAAAGGAGAATCTGTGATTGGTCAATCGCAAACGGGTAGTGGAAAGAGCCATAGTTTCCTATTACCACTCATCAACAAAATTGACCCTAGCCGTCAAGAATTACAATTAGTGATTACAGTTCCGAGTCGTGAACTCGCAGAACAATTAACCGCTGTTGCAGCCCAACTCATTACCTTTAGTGATACAGAAATTTTATTAGAAAAATGTATCGGTGGTACAGATAAAAAACGCCAAGTGGCAAAACTCACTCAAACGCAACCACATATCGTGATTGGGACACCCGGTCGTATTTTCGACTTAATGCAAGAGAATGCCCTCTTCGTTCAAACGGTCCAAATGATGGTCGTTGACGAAGCTGATATGACATTTGACTTAGGGTTCCTTGAAACCGTCGATGAAATCGCATCTCGTATGCCAGAAAACTTACAAATGTCTGTTTTCTCTGCGACAATTCCAGATAAGATTAAACCATTCTTGAAGAAATACTTGGGTAATCCAAAGGTGATTCAAATCGAGAATACACAACTCGTTTCACCGACAATTAAAAATCAATTGCTTGTGACAAAGGCACAAAATCCAATGGAAGTTCTACGTCAATTACTGGTGATGGGACACCCTTACCTAGTACTTATTTTCGTTAACACAAAACAAAAAGCCGATGAAGTCACTCAAGACCTCCGCAATCATAACTTCAAAGTAGCAACGATTCACGGAGATATTCCTTCAAGAGAACGTCGCCGTGTAATGAAACAAATTCAACAAATGGATTATCAATTTGTGGTTGCAACTGACCTTGCTGCACGTGGGATTGATATCGAAGGTGTTTCTCACGTCATTAACTTAGAAATTCCTGGCGAATTAGAATTCTTCATTCACCGTGTGGGTCGTACAGGACGTAATGGTCTTGAAGGAACAGCCATCACCTTCTACACACCAGATCAAGAGCAGGCCATCCAAACATTAGAAGGAAAAGGCATTTCATTTGAAACGGTTGAATTGAAAAATGGCGAGCTTGTGGAAAGTTATGACCGCTCTCGTCGCGAAAAACGTAAAAACACGCAATCAAAAGACTTGGATCCACGCCTTAAAGGAATGATTAAGAAGGCGAAGAAAAAAGTAAAACCAGGCTATAAGAAAAAACTCGGGCAGGAAATCCGTCAAAAACAGCGCAGACAAAATCGTACAAAAAATAAATAGTACAGATTACTTTCCTTACTATCAGATTACTTCGAATCCTTTCGGATTTTTCTATAATCGCTGTAATGGGGTACCGGTTCGAGCCTAAGGTCTCTCACCTTTAAAGCCTCAAAGGGGACGTACGGAATTATATTCCTACGTCCCCTATGCACAGTGGTTGAATGGAACGAGCTTCGCTACATGTAACTCGCTCGTTCCTATTCAACTTTGTGGGGGAAAGAAAACGAAATGGCCAAAATAGAAGAATCTATTTTGGCCATTTCTGTCTTTCTCCCTCGTTTTAACGCGACTTCCCGTCACTATTACTATAGAATCCGTATATTTCTTCGTCATCTTAGTTTAGAAATTCAGTCTCTGCTATTTATTTTTGTAGATTTTATCAAAAGAAAACCACCTAGAAACTAAAATTAGTTTCTAGGTGGTTTTTAAATTACTGTTTCTTTTTACTTTCTATATCAATAAATTCTTTCATTCCGAGAAGCCAGTTAAAAGTCGTTGTTACTAATAAGTAATAGAAAATACTGATTCCTCCACCGACGCCTAAAATGGCAATCAAACTATACAAAACAGCTGGAAGAAAGGCTGCTGCCATCGTTAATTGCTTCGAAACGGAGGTTGGCATTTGAATCCAAGCCCCCATAAATAAAGCTGCAAACAATCGAACAATAAAGCCTACAATAATCAATATTACGTATAATAATAAGCTGTTGTATACAAACATGAATAACATGACACCCAATAATACCATCCACAGATTCGCATTAAACTCTTGGATATACTGATGAATCATCTCTTTGTTTAACTCACCAATATCACTATAAGAAATTTTTGCTGAATTTAAGACTGTATCTAAGGCCATATGATCTTGTAGAAATGCAATAGTTGGAATTCCTTGGTTAGATTCCGCACTAACATCATTATCTGTAGATTTTCCAGTTGGATCAAACAACACATTAAAGGCGTCCGAACGATACAAGAAACCAGATTGTTGATCCGCAACTAATTTTCCATCCTTTACTGAAAGTTCAGGAAATTTTTGTTCTACTACTTTTATATTCTCCGCAATTTTTCCAATAAATTCATTTGCTCGAAGAAAATTCGGAATGGAAATGATAAGGACCAACAAGAAAAAAATTCCTTTTATCTTTTTCAATGGATTTTGTAAAATAGTCCAAATTTTATTAGGTTTTAATAAACTAAGTCGAATAAATTCTTTAATCGTCATGCGCGCCTCCTATATAGAGAACAGTTTACAGAAAAAGCGCGTCCATTTCAAGAAAACAAGGTTGCGCGAAGGAATTGCTTCTATGACTATTCCTAAAAATCCTTACGGATTTCTTTTTATAGTAGCGGTAACGTTACACCGGTTCGAGCCATTCTGTCTCTCACCTTCGAAGATTCAAACGCGGAGTACGGGATTTATCCCTACTCCGCATAATTCACTTTCGATGTTCTTCACGTTACTGCTACTATAAGAAATCCACGTTTTTTTAGGAATTCCTTTAGAAGCTTTTCTTCGCTTTTGAAGATGGGAATAATTGTGCTTTCTACACTTTTTATAGAACAAAAAAAGACTAGGGAACTCCCTAGTCTTCATTTTTGGCTATTAATCTCTTTCAACCCACTTACGACCTTCACGCTCTAAAAGTTCAAAGCTGACTTTTGGTCCTTTGCTTCCAGCAGCATAATTTGGAAACTCTTCAGCAATTTCGCTGTCCCAAGTTTGTCGAATCGTATCTACATATTTCCAAGAAGCCGCAACTTCTTCCCAGTGAGTGAAGTTTGTCATATCGCCTTCAATACAGTCTAAAATTAAACGTTCATAGGCTTCTGGACTTCTTAGCGAGAATGTTTCATCAAAGATTTTTTCTAAATGACTCGTTTGCAGTGCAATGGTATTTCCAACTGCTTTCGAATTAATCACAAAACAGAATCCCTCACGAGGAGTGATGTGAATGGAAATACGGTTTGAAGGACATCCTTCTACTCCACAGAATAATGGAGAACTTGCTTCCTTAAACACAACATCGATTATGGTTTCTTTGGCATTTAAGCTCTTTCCTGTACGGACATAGAAAGGAACCCCTTGCCAACGTTCGTTATCAATTAATACTTTTCCTGCAACAAATGTTTCCATATTCGAATCATCAGCGACATTTGCATCTTCTCGGTACCCCGGTTTCAATCCATCTTCGGAAGGTCCATATTGTCCGCGGACAAAGTTTTCCTTCACTTCTTCGGCAGTATATGGACGAAGTTGCTCTAACACTTTAATTTTATTTTTACGAATGTCTCCAAATGAAACAGGTGGTTCCATCGCCACTAAAGCAAGGATTTGTAAAATATGGTTTTGGACCATATCACGAAGTGCGCCACTAGTATCGTAATACCCGCCACGCTCTTCTACACTGACTTGCTCCAACAATGAAATTTGGACATGGTCAATATTTTCTTTATTCCATAATGCCTCAAAAACACGATTTGCAAATCGAACCGCTGAAATATTTTGAATCATTTCTTTTCCTAGATAATGATCAATGCGATAAATTTGATTTTCATCAAACGATTGACGAAGTTGATGATTCAACTCTTGAGCTGATGCAAAATCTTTTCCGAATGGTTTTTCAATAATTAAGCGATTATAACCATTTGGTGTTAATAATTGCTCTGCTTTTAAGTGCTCTGTAATAGTCCCAAAGAAATTTGGAGCCATCGCAAGATAAAAAACACGGTTCCCATTGATTTGATAGGTTCCATCTAATCTTTCAGAAAGTTCTTTTAAAACGACATAATGATGAGTATCATTCACATTATGTGGTTGATAGTAAAAATGCGATAAGAATTCATTTAATTCTTCCTCACTCTTTACTAAAGATTGTACAGACTGTTTTACGACATCTCTAAAATAGTCATCAGTCCACTCTCTACGTGCTGTCCCAATGACAGCAAAATGATTTTTAATGAATCCTTTTTGGAATAAACGGAAAATTGCAGGATAAAGTTTACGGTGAGCTAAATCACCAGTTGCTCCAAACAGTGTAATAAGTACATGTTGTTCGCGCATGAGTTGTCCTCCTTGAATATAATACGCAAGCATGCAGCCTGCAATTGATAAAATACTACTTTTCTAGTGTAAGTTATAAGAATAGAAAAGTAAACTATAAAACGCCCTTCCTCTCAGAAAGGGCGTTTTGCTTAAAAAATATCCTGAACTCTTCGAATTGGTTTATCATCTCGAATAATCGGAATGGTTTTTCTTTCCTTCGTTGTTGTTTCTTGAGACGTTGGTTCTGTTGTCGTTTCTTCAACGGTTGTAGGCTCAACAGTTGTTGGTTCAACAGTTGTTGGTTCTTGGGTTGTAGGCACTTCAGTCGTTGGAACAACAGTGGTTTCTTTAGTCGTCGTTTCTACTGTTGTCTCAACTGTAGTCGTCGTTTCCACGCCTTGTATCCATCTTCCTTTATGATCTACTTTATATCCATCCGGTGTTTCTCCGTCTCGAATCATTTTTCCAGATTCTTCGAAATAATGATAATATCCTTCAAACCACTTCCAGCCTGTTTGCATCTCACCTGCAGTATTGAAGTAATAATACTCATTGGCTACTTCTTGAAGACCTGTTACCATTCTTCCTTCTGGAGCTTGTAGGTAATACCACTTACCAGATTCTTGGAACCAGCCAGTCTTTTGGGCACCACTTTCTTGATAATAATGATATGCTCCATCATGCCATTTCCAACCAGTTTGCATTTCACCTGCATTATTGAAGTAGTACTTAGCCTCTTTAATTTCATGCGTTCCAACAGCCATACTTCCGTCTTCTGGAGTTAAATAGTACCATTTTTCAGATTCTTTTAACCATCCTGTCTTTTGAGAACCACTTTCTTGATAGTAACGATATGCTCCATCATGCCATTTCCATCCGGTTTGCATTTCACCTGCGTTATTGAAATAATAAGTAAGACCATATACTTTAGCAGTTCCTACAGCCATTTCGCCATTTTCTGGAGTTAAATAATACCACTTACCAGATTCTTCGTACCATCCTGTCTTTTGAGAGCCATTTTCTTCATAAAAATGATACGCTCCATTATGCCATTTCCAACCAGTTTGCATAATTCCTTTAGAATCAAAGTAATATGTTTTACCATTTACAATTCTTGTCCCTTTGACAATCTGATTATTTTCATCAAAGTAATACCATTTTGAATCGTGTTGCTTCCAAGAGGACGGTTTGAGATTTTTTTCTTTTAAAGCTCCGCTCTCTTCAAAGAACATTGCTTCCTTATTCACCGTCTTCCAACCAGTCTGCATTTTTCCATTCTCATCGAATAAATAAGTCTTGCCATTAATTTGCGACAACTTATCATTTTCTCTTGATCCACTTGGATTTAGATAGTACCAATCATCCCCTAGTTGGAGCCAACCAGCTTTGGCCATCTTCCCATCTTTATGCAAGTAATACCAATAATCATCAGATAATTGCCACTTTTCTGTTTGTAGATGTCCTTTTCCATCAAAGAAATAACTTTCATTATCAATCGTATGCCATCCAATGGCCTTTTCTCCTGAATCTAATTGATACATACGGAAACCATCTTTTACATACCATTTTGTTTCAACCGTTGGAATTTGAGGGAATTGATTGGAAACATCTGTAAATCCAGATTGGTTGATATCATAAACAGTTGCATCATATTGTTTACTTGTAGCTTTTACAATTTTTGTTCCTCGATCTTCTAACCATTTTTTTGTAGAAGGAACATTAATATCTTGTCCGGTTGTTTGAACAACTAAACTTGGTTTTAAATTTTCTAAGAAGTTAATAGAATTGGATTTAGTAGATTCCGAATGATGATTCCATTTCATCAAATCCACTTTCCCAATTTGTGATCCTAATTGGTCTTCTGCACCTTCTGCATTATCCAAATCTCCACCTAAATAGATTTTTTTCCCATTCACGGTAATGACTGCGACAATTGAATTTGAATTATCATCATATACCCGTTTTAGATTTCCATTGCTGTCATATTCATTCTTATAATTATAGAGTTGGATATCCATATCCCCTAATTTAAAGTGACTATCTTTTTCAGAAATATCTTGAATAATCTTAACATTTTTATTTTTGGCTGCTTTTAGGGCATTATCATAATTGAATAGATTATCCCATAGTCTAGTAGAATCTGTTAATCTATTATCACTGTATCGTTTTAAGTATAATTTTTCGACAGAATAGTGATTCAATACTTCATCTACTCCCCCAATATGATCACTATGCACATGGGTACCTAGAACAAAATCTAATTTATTCACTCCAACATTTTTTAGATGACGGAGGACCCTATCCTCCAGCACTTTATAATTTTGAGTCGTATTTCCTTTACGAATAGGATACAGTGGATTCGTTCCATCCGGAAAATCAAAATCTTCTCCTGTATCAATAAGGGCAAAGTGCCCATTACTTTCTAATAAAATTGCATCGCTTCCCGAATTCCCTTTTGTATTAATGAAATGAATTCTATTCACGGAATGTTCGTCAGCGTAAACATTTTTCATGTTCAAAGATAGCAAACATGCAAGCCCTAGTAACACACTTACTCTTTTTTTCATTTTATTCCTCCCTTTGTTGAACAAAGCTTAATTCTTACATTTTCTCAACAAGTAAATTGTATCACAAAAAAAGTTCACTGTTAATAACAGTGAACTTCATTTATTTATTAAAAAAATCATACAATGCTTTATTGGTTTCAATCCAGGATTTCCAGCCTGGATGAATTCCATCATGCATATAATCTTGTTCATATTCTTTGGAAGATAAATCCCAAGCAGAAGCTCCGTAAGATTCAATAATAGATTTCATCTTTGAATAATATTTTTCTCTAGTTTCTTTATTTACCCCTAGATGATCATACCATTTTCCATTTACAGGAAACAGCACTACTTTAGTTTCAATGCCAAGTTCCTTAGCAATCTGTAGAAATAACTTGAAGTCATCAAACTCCGCTGCATTCTCAAAATTGACATTCTTCTTAGAATCTTTTACCTTACTTACTTTGTCCGCATAATATTTTTTATAAGTAGTATCATCTATGTCAAAAGGATTATCTTGAGTATTTTTTTCAGCATCCTTAACGGCATTATCCTCAAGTTTTGCCCAATCAATATCTGCTGCTTTTTCAGACTTAACTCCTTTTGGTCCAAACGATTTTTTGTTTTTTGCAAAACCGGATTTCAAGATTTGATTGTACTGCATTAAATCTACTTGCATAATCCATTCATCTCCTGGAAGAGGTTCTTTATCCACTAGCACTCGTTTGTAGCGCTCAAATGTCTCTTTTAAAGATTTATTCTCGCTACTCAAACTGATAATGCGATCAATCAGTTTTGTCTTTGTATCCAGACTAAGTTTCTCGTTTGTTAAAGCACCATAAACCGCTTCTTTAGAAACCTTGCTTGCGAAAGCTTTGCGGTTCTGATCATTTTCTTCAAACCATTGCATCGACTCAACAATCGCAATTTTTTTCTTTGGAATGGAATCTCCTAGAGCTCCCATCATTGCTGCATGGATAATATTTTGATAATTCCCACTTCCAATTTGCATAATATGAAAATCTTCTGTATTGAATACTTTATTAAAACTATATTCTTTGTGATTTGTAATTTCTAATTCTGATGAACCGAATAATACAAGCGTATTTTTATCTAAATTCTCTTTAATAATATCAACGCTTTTATATTTTTCCTGACTAATCCCATATCTAATAGAATTATCTGTTACCTTATAATAGCTATTAATATAAGGAATATAGAAAAATAGAAAAGCTACCACTGAAATAATCGATAGCACGATTGCAATACAAAAAGCTTTTATCCTAACCAAATGATTCTCCCCATTCAAAAATAATTTTCACCCAATTTTACCATCTTTTAGAAAGATATCTAGTAAAATCGGGTGAAATTTTAATCTTTTTTATGAACTTACAATCGGTAATTTCACTTTAAAAACTGTTCCCTGGTCCAAATGGGACGTTAAGCTGATACTGCCGTTGTATCCTTCTATCAGTTCTTTTGCAATTGAGAGACCTAATCCATTCCCCCCACGTTCTCTTGAACGGGCTTTATCAACTCGATAGAATCTAGAGAAAACTTTCTTTTTATCTTCCTCACTTAATCCCATCCCAAAATCTTGGATTCCAATTTCCACTTGATCCGCTACCGTTGATAAGCTAACGATAATTTCTTTACGATTCGTTGAATATTTGACCGCATTATCCAACAAAATGATAATGACTTGTTCAAAATGATTTCTATAAATAGGTGACAATAAGTCAGCTTTTGAATCAATATCCAAGACAAACGTAAAATCTGGATACAATACTTTAAAATTAGCCACTATTTGGGTTAAAGTATCCACCACTTCTGTAGTCGCGTCTTTATACTGCTCTCTTACTTGAGGAGCTCTAGACAAATCGAGCATCTCTTGAACAAGAGTTTTCATACGTTTTATTTCTGCTAATGAGGCTTCTAAAGACTCTTCAAGTACCTCTGGATCATCTTTTCCCCATCGATTCAGCAGTTTAAGGTGTCCTTCGACAATTGCTACAGGCGTTCGTAACTCATGAGAAACATCTTCCACGAAATGTTTTTGCTGAGATATATAAAAACTAATTTTATCTAGTAATTCATTAAACTGTTGAGAAACTACTGCAAATTCATCATTTTTCTTAGGAATAATCAGCCGCTTACTATCAATATTATCTTCGTTAATGGACGCAATAATATCATGAATCTGTTCGATAGGTTTGGAAATAAGTCTAGAGATGAAATAAGCCAACCCAATAGATACCAAAGCTTCCATAATCAACAATTGGATATATAATTTCTGCAACTGTTTTTTCATTTCTGTTAATTTTGCCATCCGATTAATAATTTGCAAATGACCAATTAGCAAACGATTCGTTCTCGATAAAATCGGCATTGTTACTTGAATGCTTTCTTCTCCGGTTGATAAAGGAACGAATTTGGTTTCTAGCGTACTAGATACTTGCAAAGGATCTTGCCATTGTTGCGTTTGGAAGATTAGTTCCCTACTTGTATCAAATACTCGAATGTTTAATTCCTCATTCATTGGATAAAAGCTACTGTTCTTTTTATAGATACCGTTTTGTCCTTGCTCATACTGCTCCGCTTCATTTAAGATAGAAACAATATCCGCAGCCGTTAAATTTTCTGACTTCCTTGAAAGTAAGTCGGAAACTACTTGAGCATAAACAATTGTCTGATTTTTTTCGTTTTCACGTAAGGTCATAATTTGACCATGAATAAGAATTGTGGTTAATATCCCCAGCAAGGCAAAAATGGTGGCCGAAATAACCCACCACCATTTTTTTGCTACTGATTTATGTTGACTATTTGAGTTCATCATCTTTTCCTCAACTTCTCATTACATAACCCGTACCACGGACTGTTTGAATATAACTTTCCTTTCCAGGGACATCAATTTTATTACGGATATATCGAACATAAACGTCAATAACATTCGTCTCAACTTCATTTTTATATCCCCAGACTTTTTTCAGTAAGATTTCCCGTGATAAAACAATATCAATATTTTCCATCAATAGAAGAAGGAGTTCATACTCTTTTTTAGTTAAGTCAATGACTTCTCCAGCTCTTCGTACTACGCGATTTTCAACTTCAATCACTAAGTCACGATACTCTACTTTTGTTTGTTTAATATTACGAGATTGTTCTTCCATCTGCAAGCGTCTAAACAAGGCACGTAATCTAGCCAATATTTCTTCGATTTCAAATGGTTTTACCACATAGTCATCTGCTCCTTGGTCTAACCCGACTACTCGATCCATCACCGAATCGCGCGCAGTCATAATGATGACTGGTGTTTGTTTGACTTGTCGTAGTCTGCGAACAACTTCTAATCCATTCATTTCTGGTAACATTAAATCTAATAAAATAGCATCCCAAGACTCATCAATTGCTGTTTGTAAGCCAGATCTTCCGTCTGAGCAAACTTTAGTTTCATATCCTTCATGCTGCAGTTCTAATTCTACAAAGCGACTTAAATTTTTTTCATCTTCAATAATTAAAATACGTTGATTTCCTTGCATATTTAAACTCCCTTCCATTATTCTCCCTAATAGAATTATCATACCATATTCATGAGTTTCTTAACAGAATTTAATGAATATTTCTCTATATAAAAAAAGAATTAAACGAGTCTATCGTTTAATTCTTTTCAATAGAAAATTACTGAGCTTTATCACTTTTCACTTCTTCAGTTGTGATTTGGATTTGAGTTGTCTCTTGTGTAGTGGGCTCTGTGTTTTCTCTTGGTGCTTCTTGAGAAGTTGTCGTTACCACCGTTGTAGTTGTAGTGGATGTCGTAGTTGTAGTTTCCACCGCAACTCTCCAAACACCATCTTTATCAACTCGATAACCATCTGGTGTTAACTGATCTTTTAACATTGCTCCTGATTGTTCAAAATAATACCAATTATTATGAATGAATTTCCAGCCAGTTTGCATAATCCCAGATGATTCAAAATAGTATTCTGATTTATAGACTTTATAGAATCCAATGACCATTCTTCCGTTTTCATCCAGATAGTACCATTGGTCGTTTTCTTGATACCATCCGGTTTGCATAGCCCCACTATTTTTGAAGTAATGATAACTACCATCGAACCATTTCCAACCAGTTTGCATAGCTCCACTTGCTGCAAAGAAATATTTTACCCCATTAATTTCTTTCAAACCAGTTTCCATTACTCCGGAACTATTTAAGAAATACCAAACATCATTAACCTGTTTCCAACCGGTTTGCATATATCCATTGCTATCAAAATAGTACCATTTGTCATTATCTTTTTGCCATCCAGTTTGGATTATTCCAGATGAGTTAAATAAGTAACGTTTTCCCCATATTGTTTTCCAACCTGTAACCATGCCACCCGAATTGTCAAAATAATACCAGTTGTTACTGATTTGTTTCCAACCCGTTTGCATATAACCATTACTGTCAAAATAGTACAAGACATTATTGTTTTTTAGCCAACCTGTCTGCATAGCGCCTGTATCTTTAAAATAATACCAGTTAGCTCCTAACTCCTGCCAACCAGTCTGCATTACTCCATTACTATTGAAATAATACCAAGTACCGCTGATTTGTTTCCAGCCAGTAACTCGAACATTTTTTTCGTAGTAATACCAATTGCCACCCACTTGTTCCCAATAAGTGGCTTTTACTTTATTCAAAGGCGTTCCATCTGCTCTACGGGAACGATATTGTCCCTTTGATTTTACAATTTCACATGCAGTTCCGTCTTTATCTCGGTCAAGATGATCCGCATACCCGTCTTCGCCAACTGAAATGTCTCCATATCCTGCAGCCCATGCTTCAGAACAGTTTCTAAAGTGAATCTCATTCGCACTTACTGAATCATTTAACGGAACTACTCCCACTACTAAAAACGTAATCAAACACAAAAATACTTTTCTTAATTTCATTTCCATTCTCCCTCCTAATAGATACGTTTATTATAGATGAAAACGATATCGTAATCAACTGGTAGTTACCAATTTCGAAACAAGTCTCCACTTGCTTCCTAAAATAAAAAACCAGTCTGTAAAGACTGGTTTTACAATTATTGTTCAATTTCTTTTTCTTGTGCCCATTCGAAGTGGAATGTTCCTGGTTTGTCTACACGGTTGTACGTATGTGCACCGAAGTAGTCACGTTGTGCTTGAATTAAGTTTGCAGGTAATGTTTCTGAACGATATGAATCATAGTAAGCTAATGCACTTGAGAATGTTGGTACTGGGATACCAGCACGAACAGCCGTTACAACAACATCACGAACTGCATCTTGGTAGGATTCAGTCACATATAAGAAATATTTATCTAATAATAGGTTCTTCAATTGAGGATCACGTTCGAACGCATCTGTAATCTTTTGTAAGAATTGTGCGCGGATGATACATCCTGCACGGAAGATTTTCGCGATTTCGCCGTAGTTTAAGTCCCAATCGAACTCTTCACTAGCTACACGCATTTGAGCGAATCCTTGCGCGTAACTCATAATTTTAGAGAAGTATAATCCTTTACGAACTTGTTCGATTAAAGCTTGACGTTCTGAATTTGTTAATTCAGGAATCTTAGTTGCTGCTAATTCTTTACTTGCTGCAACACGTTCTTCTTTCAATGTTGAAGCGAAACGTGCAAATACAGATTCCGTAATTAATGGAAGTGGCACCCCTAAGTCTAATGCGCTTTGTGAAGCCCATTTACCAGTACCTTTGTTTCCAGCAGTATCCATGATTACGTCTACCATTGGACGACCTGTTTCAGGATCTTTCTTTGTTAAAATGTCCGCTGTGATTTCGATTAAGTAGCTATCTAATTCGCCTTGATTCCATTCTTGGAAGACTTCAGCGCATTCTTCTACAGATAATCCACCAACACGACGTAAGATATCGTAACTTTCAGCGATTAATTGCATGTCCCCATATTCGATTCCGTTGTGAACCATTTTTACGTAGTGACCTGCTCCGTTTGGTCCAATGTAAGTCACACATGGAGCGCCATCATCTGCTTTAGCAGAGATTTCTTCTAAGATTGGTGCTACTAAGTCATAAGCATCTTTTTGTCCACCAGGCATGATGGAAGGTCCTTTTAAGGCTCCTTCTTCCCCACCAGATACACCAGTACCGATGAAGTTAATTCCTGAGTTTGCTAGTTCTTCATTACGGCGCATTGTATCTCTGAAGAAGGTATTTCCTCCATCGATTAAAATATCACCTTTATCTAAATGTGGAAGTAAACTTTGAATGGTCTTATCTGTAGCTTCCCCAGCTTTTACCATTAATAAGATTCTTCTTGGTTTTTCTAAAGATTGTACAAATTCTTCTACAGTGTATGTTGGTACTAATTTTTTATCAGGATGTAGTGCAACAACCTCATCTGTTTTAGATGATGAACGGTTGAAAATTGAAACACTATATCCACGGCTTTCAATATTTAACGCTAAGTTACGTCCCATTACGGCCATACCAACGACACCAATTTGTTGTTTTGACATGAATCTTCCTCCAATTTGTTTTATTTTCCATTCCTATGTTAACAAAAATCGTTAATATTTGAAAGATTTTTGGCCGCTTTTCTTTCATCTCTTCTGTTTTCATTTCAATCATTTTCAATTTTATAAAGGTAGTTTAAGCATTTAAGACTAGTAATTCACTCTAGTTTACGGTAAACTATTACAGAAGATAGAAAAAAGGAGCGATTGTGTTGGCCAAGAAAAAACGTAATCTTTCAACCGTTGAAAAAATTACACGTGTGGTTGCTGTATTAATGTTAATCGGAACCCTTGGGGCTATTGTTCTACAAGTAGCATTAACCATCTTGAATTATAAATAGAAAAAAGGTCCGGCAGGTAATTCCTGCCGGACCTTTTTATTTGCCTTTAGTTTCTAACTGAGGCAAATACCCATTATTTAAATAGCTAATCGATAAATGTAACACTAATCCCAAGATTGAAAAACCATACATTGTTGCACTAATAAACATATTGGTCACACCTAGGATGATTAATCCAATCAAGATAAACTCTATAATTAGGTTTTGACTATTCGTCTTTAATTCATTCACGATCGTTTTGATAATAGGTTTTCCTACATACCAGAAGAATGCCAGTAGGGCAATGAATCCACTATAGAATAAAATCTCTAAATATCCGTTATGGACCCTATAGCTCTTTTTAACAATATAGCTATCTGGATCAATTTCTTTTGCAATTTTTTCCCAATTCCCAGAAGTATATCCAAAAATCGGTCTTTTCACTGAGAATTTAATAGCATCCTGCCAAATTGAAAAACGGTTATTTGAAATGTTTTTCGCATCGGTATCATTTCGTTGCAATGTTGCTAAAACTTTATAATTCCCGGTATTTTTATGTTCTTGATTAATCTTAGTAATAACCTGTGTATTGGCCTTTAGAATCACCTGAGAGCCTTGGTAAACTAAATGATATGATCCAAAAGTAATTAAACCAAACATTATTACATTTAGAACTTGTTTTTTTCGATCTTTCTTACAGATTGCAACGATAAAAATATATACAAATACTGCAGAAATAATAATTAAAGCCGTTCTAGAACCAGAAAGGACAATATAAGTAAAGTTACAGAATATTGCTAAATAAAGAAGGACTTTTAAAGGTCTAGAAACTTTATTTTGTAAATACCCTAAATATGTAATGGTTAATAGTGAAACCACAGATTGAATATTAGGATCTGTAAATACCCCAAACAGACGAGAATCGATAAATCCTTGTCGAAACACGTTCCCTTTATAGGATTCAATAATATAACCATCAAAGGTCACAAATTGGAATAGAGAAGCGATAACCGCCCCTGTAGATAACACTGCTAGAACACCACCAACACTTAATAAAGTTTGATTGGCTTGTTCTTTAGTAATAAAACTAATAAATGGATAGATTGAAAAGAAATATACGAAAAACACGATTAAGTCTTTTACATTATCAATATATCCGTACTTCATATTCACCACTAATGAAATGATGATAACAACAAATAACACTATTAGAGGTCGAATTCCTCTGGTTTTAGTCAAAGCTTTCTTCACAACAATATTATAAAGTCCGAAAAGTGCTCCTAATCCACTTAATAAAATTGTTACATAACTATTAGCATTGAAAAAATTTAGTGGAACAATAATACTCGTCATCATATATAAAGTGAAGAACAATAGATAGGATATTCCAAGTTTAAAATAGTTTTGCTCGAAAAAGTCTAAAATTTTCATAATCAGTTTGTATAACCTTGTATACTTTTACCTCCTTAAAGTTTAATTACTTTTTTAATATCGCCTGAAATAATAGCAAATAATGCGTAATAGACGACACAGCCTACAATTACCAATCCAGTATTTAACATAAAGCCTTTCGTTAAATTATATTCAAATGGAATGAAATAATCAACGGCTAATTTAATTGCAATAAAAGGTAAGGAAGCAATTGTATATCGTATAAAATTATTTTTTATCTTACGAATATCGTATAAAGAACGATCTCGAATAAATTTAACTTCTAAAAATAATACGATAACTTCCGCAAACACAGTCGTTAAAATATAATATTCTGGATTTTCTATACCGAAAATATATAACGCACTATTAAAAATCAAATTGAAGAATCCACCGACAAAATAAATTCTTGTTAAACTCAACTCATGTCCTTTTAGGAAAATGATCTGATTTGCAAAAATCGTATCTAAAGTCCATGATAAAATTCGAATCGAACAAATAATCATAGTCGGTACAGCTAATATATATTTCGGTCCTGCGTACAAGAATATAATGGATTGACTAACACAGGCTAATCCCATAGAAATCGGAATCACTAGGAATAGAAAAAGTCTACTTGTCTTTAACTGTAAATCATTAAATTTTTCAAACTGTTCTTCGGCATTATACTTAGCCAGTCTCGGAATACTAACAATAATAATAGAAACTACTACACCCGTAATCATCATCGATAAATTAAGTGATATCGTATAATAACTGATGTAAAGATTATTTTTTACTGAAGAAAGGAATAATCGGTCCAAAATCGTATATAACATATTCGCATTTGCAAGTAGTAGCATTGAAAACAAAGGCTTAAATACTTTTACTAATTCCTTTAATGGAATGCGAACTAATTTCACTTTCCTACGAATATAAATATAACTTGTAAAATAATTTAAGAAGTTTGCTACTGTCATAATCATTGCATAAGGAATGATGTCGTCACTATTTTTTACGAATACGAAGATGGAAACTAACATGAATACACGAACAAATAACGTCTTATACAAAATAAAATTGTAGCTTTCGAACGCTTCTGCCATCCATTCAACATATAGGAACTGTACAATAATTTGGAAAATAAAAATCCCGTATAATAGCATGTTATTAGGATTTGCAAACCAAATATACAGAATATAAACCAATGTAACTACGATTGAACTCAATGTACTAGCATAAAATAAAAGAGAAAAATTATGAGATGCTTTAGCCTTATTTTCTCTTACTCCACTAACCAGACGAATCCCATAGTTGTAAACCCCAAATCCAGCAAAAGGAATAAACCAGGCAGCTAATGAGTTTACTTTATTAAATTCTCCGAATAATTCTGGGTCCAAAATTCTTGTTAAATAAGGTCCTGTTAATAATGGAAAAATAATATTTAGTATTCTCACTAAAGTACTCGCTATTGCATTCACTTTAATGTTATTTTTACTCATTGCACACTCTCTTTCGTTTTAAATCAATTCTACTCTTGCTTCTTTACTATCTACAGGAACATAGATCTTATTTTGACGCCAATCATAATTGGTATTTGGAATCAAATAATCCTCACCATAATAAGCTTTCAAATAATCTACTGCATTTGTTGGCGCATAAGTTTTTGCTTCCATAAAAGTGACTTCTTTAAGGTCTTCCATAGGTAGTTCATAATAAAAAGCTTCAACATTGACAGGTTTATTTAATGCATTCATTCCGTACCAAATCATGGTCGTAGAAATCACATTATCGTCTACTCGGTCAAACAAAATTATATCAACATTTAACCCATTATAGGAAAACGAAATTTCTTTCACTTGATTTTGATAGATTAATTTACGATTCAATACAAAATTTCTTTTTGATAAAAACTCAATAATGGTTTCTAATTCATTCGAGTCTTTGGGACTCATCATTGCAAAATCCATATCGATATCGTGAGCTAAAATAGCCCCTTCTCTTTCATAACCTAGTAAAGTTCCAGCTTCAATCCAAATTTTGTGTCCTAACTGACGATTCACTTCTTCAAACTCTTTCAAAATTTGGTGAGCATTTTCTTTCAATAAGAGTTGACGGTCTCCATCAATCTTCTTATTTGCTAAATCATTTAAGTTTTTAATAATAGGCAACTTTAAAATTTTCTCTTTGTGGTTCCCTAATAAATGAGCCATTGTTGATTTTAGCCATTTTAACATCTTATGTTTACTCCCTAAACTCTTTTAATAATTATTTTGTATAGATTCTTATGAATCAATAGTAATAAGAATGATAATTTCCGCTTATTATTGAATAAAGAATTTCCTAAAATAAATTTCTTATACTTCTTCAAATTTTGAATTAATTGAGCTTCTAAAGCACTATCTTTGTACGCTTCATCTTTTAAAAGACGATCTAAAACGTAGAAATAAGCCCAACAGATACGAGTATCTGCTTGATATTGTAAATTAGGATATTTTTCTGCAACTATTTTTGCATTCTTTTCATAGGCTTCTATCACATTTAAAAATTTCGGAGTGAATTTTTGTGTAGTAATACTGTTTTCACGATGCATATAATAATACTTATGAACTTCTGTAGCTGCAATTTTTTGACATCTACTTAAAAGATCCACCATTAAAAATGCATCTTCAGCAATTTTTCCTTTTTCAAATCGGATTTGATTAAATAAACTCTTCTTATAGAGTTTATTTACTGCAGTTACTGAAAATATCTTTGCCTCAAGAACCATCTTAATGGCTTCTTCACTTGTCATTAAGTAAGGTTCATTCTTTGATTCATCTTTTAGAACTTGATCGTTATAAACATCATATAATCGACAGAAAGAAATCTCCGCATCATATTTTAAAAGATTTGAGAGTAAGACTTCATACATATCTTCATCAACATAGTCATCACTATCCACAAATCCAACGAAATCAGCAGTCGCTTTATCAACACCGTAGTTTCTGGCATCGGACAACCCACCATTATCTTTATGGTGGACGATAATTCGTGAATCACGTTTCGCAATTTCATCACAAAGCTTTCCGCTATTGTCGGTAGAACCATCATTAATTAAAAGAATCTCAATATTTTTATAGGATTGATTCATTAAAGATTCTACACATCGTTCTAAGTACTGCTCAACGTTATAAACAGGAACGATAATACTAATTTTTGGTTCCATAATACTCCCCTTTATATTTTTCATATCCATTCTCTAAATCAACAAATACAGCATCATGATGTGCAACTTGTTTTTCAACAGGAGGAGGTGTCATATAATCTCCAAATGCTGTTTTTAGATAAGCGTCATATCCAACAGGAATTGGCATCTCTGTTTGTTCAAACGGTAGGAACAATGCCGATTCAAAACTTTCAATTGGATATTTATTTTTCATATAACCAGGGCCTGCACACAACTCTGTAATCCCGTCACTTTCTTCACGAGTATACTTTGTCATCTCGCGCTCAGCCTTGCTCCAAATCTTATAGCGTAATGAACGTGTTGGGAATAATCCTAATAGGAATAAACTTCCCCATTTCATCAAACCACCATGTTTTTCTGGAATCGTTTGTGCACGGAATAATGAATAAATCAGTGCCCATCTCACTTGTTTCTTACGTTCTGATTCTGATTTTGGATAATAATCTAATGGAAGGATATCAATCGCTAAACCATGCGGAATCTCTAAATCTTGTTGATATGGTTTCACACAAGTCGTTTCTTTATCTCGAATCGTTACGAATAAATTACGGTCTAAGTAATGTTCGTCACTGTTTGACATCACATAACGCGCGTCCGCTTCTTTAGGCCACAATTCAATGAGTTTTTCATAGTCTTTTCGTGGCATAAAGAAATCTAAGTCATCATCCCACGGGATAAATCCTTTATGGCGAAGTGCTCCAATGGCCCCACCACCGCATAAATAACATAATAATTCATGTTGTTTGCAAAATGACACAAAATATTCTGCCATTTCTAAACATTTCTCCTGTAATGGTTCCATTGTTTCCCCACTTTCTTAAATATCCCATTTTGCCACTGTTTTAAATGGCGTCAATTTATCTTCCTCAAAGAAATGATAAATATCTTTCATTTCTTGAATTGGATTGGATTCAAAAATAATTAAATTTAAACGTGCATGTACTTTTGGATCAGACATGAATTGAACAGCTTCTTCAAAATCTTTACGACCAGAACGAGAACTGCCGACCCATGTCAATCCTTTTTCAAGAATATCTCGTGTATTTAGGGGAACTTCAAACTCGCTAACCCCCATCATTACAACTGCTCCTTGAGGTTGAATATGTCTGATAATTTCGCGATAAGCATCTTGTGTTCCACTTCCACCCACACATTCAATCGCATGGTCGAAGGTAAAATCTTCCGGAAGATTGCTCACATCATATACTTCATCCACAAATGAGAATAAACGTAATTTTTCTGGATCTTTCCCTACTACAATAATTGTTGATTCAGGGAATTTTGCTTTCGCAATCGTTGCTACGACATACGCTAAACTTCCAGAACCCCAAACCACAATACGATTACGACGACTATGGGCTACTTTATCAAAACGACGAAGTCCATGAACTCCCACTGATACGAATTCAGAAATGGCAGCAACTTTATCTGGGACCTCTTCATATTTCACAACGCGGTCGATTGGAATCGTTACAAATTCGCGCATGAATCCATCGTAACCACTTGAACGGAAGTATGTTCCATTCACATAGTTTTCGTAAAATTCAGTATTATGATCAAAGTCACGTGGTGGTTGGTTTGGAATCATTACCACATGATCTCCTGGCTTATAGGTTCCTGTTGGGTCCGCAACAACGATTCCACAACATTCATGAATCAATGCCATCGGTAATTTTTTTTGAAGAATTTTAGCAGGTCTTGTCCCTTGAAAATACCGTTGATCTGCATGACATAAGGCTAAGTAATTCGGTCTTACGACTACAGTATCTTTTTCATAAAAAGATACATCTTCATATTTAATTGAGAAAAACGATGGGCGAATGAGTTGATACACTCGATTAATCATTTTAAATCTCTCCTAACATCGCTTGCGCAATTTTTAAATCCGTAACGGTCGTAATTTTGATATTAGAGTATTCTCCTTCGACAAGAGCTACTTTTACATCATTCACCACGAATACTTTACAAGCGTCCGTTAAAATTTCTTTGACATCATCTGCCAAACCATCATACAAATCAGTGAAGGCTTGGATTTTAAATGTTTGAGGAGTTTGACCTTGATACATATGTGTTCTGTTTGGAATGGAAGAGATCACTTTACCATCAACGGATTCCACAATGGTATCATTTGCTATTACTACCGTATCCGCAACATCGAAGTTTTTCATTGCCTCGATATTGTCCACAATCATGCGGTATGAAACAAACGGACGAACCGCATCATGTGTAATCAGTACATCTTCACTAGAAAACGAGCTGCTATTCTTAATATCTGAAATAATACTTAAAATACTATCATTTCGATTCCCCCCGCCACTCACCACGCGGATTTTGTCTTTATTTGTCAAAATGTGTTTGTCCAATAAATCATTGAAGTAGCTCACCCAGTTTGGATGAACAGCCACATAGACAACATCTACATCTGGAACAAACAAGAATTTTTCAACTGTATGAATAATAATTGGTTTGTTTCCTAATGGTAAAAATTGTTTTGGCATTTCTTGGATTCCCATACGAGTTCCGGTACCACCGGCTAAAATCCCTGCATAAATCATTTTCTACACCTCTTATTCTCCAATTAAGGAGTTGTTAAATAATATAAATCTTGTCTTTCTTGTAATAATGGATAAGTTTTAACAGTTGGTTGTCCCATCAATTTACGGATAGAATTACTATTTTCTAACAAGACATCATCTGTTGCATAAGAATAATAAATTTGTTCTCCCGCATTATTAGTCAACAATAATTGTCTTTCTTCAATAAATGATTGTGTTAAATTTTGACTGGTTACAGCTGGACCATAGGTATTTTTTAAAGCCATTACTTGTCCAATTGGTAAGTCAGTCTTCACATTTTTGCTAACAGCATTCATTAATTGTTCAAAGTTTGCTACTGAGCTAAAACTCATTAGTTTTTCAACTAATTTTTCAATAACGATTCTTTGACGTTTTTGACGGCCATAATCTCCTTCTGGATCATCATAACGCATACGTGCAAAACGTAAGGCACTTTCTCCGTCTAGTGTTTCTGTTTTTCCTTGGATAAATGCTCGTTCCTCATATGTAAAGGTTAATGGGCTCGTCACTTCGATTCCACCCACCGCATCAACAAACTCCATTAATCCTTCCATGTTAATTTGAACATAAAAGTCAATGGTTGTATCCAACAATTTTTCTACAGAATTGATTACCATAGGAGCTTTCCCATATGCATAGGCGTGGTTTAATTTATCATACCCACCTGTCCCGACAATCTCAGTATAAGTATCTCTAGGTAAACTTAATAATTGAGATTTTTTAGTAGTAGGATTAATTGTTAAAAGTAACATCGTGTCAGAACGCCCGTCTTCTTCGGTACGTCCGTATGCACCATTATCGATTCCTAGTAGCAAAACATTAATTGGTTTAGCATTTTTTATAATCTCATTGGCTTCTTGTTCTGTACGATTTCCAACGCTTTGAGTAATCGTATTAATCGTATTATTAATTTTACTTGCATAATACGTTCCTAGAACCGCAATAATTGCAAAAAGACAGATGAATACAAATGCTACACGGCCTTTTTTCTTTTTCTTTTGTTGACGTCTGCTTTGTCTACTCCATTCATTTGATTCGTTCATCGTTTCACTCCAATACTATTTCTATGGATTTTGGTTTTTAGTTGGCTGAGTTGGCTTTACCGGTTCTTGGGTCACAGGTGCTGCTTGTGTTGCTGGAACCTGGGTTTGAGGTTGCTCTGGAGCTGCTGTTACTTCAGGAGCTCTTGTAGCAGGAGCAACTGGTGTAGCTGCACTTGTATCCGCCGCACTTGACGGTGTTGAAGGCGTTGCATCATTTTCCTCAGCATTATTATTCGAATTACTATTATTGTAATTGCTATTGTTATTGTAGTTATAGTTATAATTTGGAGTCACATTTGGCTCTACATAAGTGTCTTCTTTTTCTTGTACTGGTGAGTTTTGCTGTGGCGCATTTTTTTGAATATCCACAGTTGATTGTGTTTCTTTTGTCTCAATATGCTGCAATTCAGAAATTGTTTCTAAATCAAGTGATTTTCTCAGTACATTCGAAATTCTCAATTTTTCTTCTTCTGGGATGACAAAGTAATAAATTCCATTAATCATCGCTCCGTCCCCATTAATGGTATCTGTTTCAAAATGTTGAAGAGCTTCTTTGTGAGTTTGCACAATTTGGAATAATTTTTCAACTGTAAAATTCGTTTTTACTGAATTTTCTAAAGTTTTTAAAATCTCTTCATATTTCGTTACTGAACCTAATGACAGTAATTTTTCGACTAATTTTTGAATCACATATTGTTGACGTTTCTGTCTACCAGTATCTCCTTCTGGATCATCATAACGCATACGTGCATATCGTAATGCTGCTTCTCCATCTACATGTCGTGTCACACCTTCCGTAAACGACTCATCTTCATAAGTAAATGTCAATGCAGGAGTAATTTCTAATCCCCCAACTGCGTTTACAAGCCCCATCAAGCCTTGCATGTCTACTGTTACATAATAATCAATCGGGATATTTAACATATTTTGAACACTATTAATCGCAAATTTTTCTTTCCCAAATGCATACGCGTGGTTCAATTTGTCAAAAGTCCCATACCCGATAATCTCCGTATAAGAGTCACGTGGAATACTAATCATCGTTGTTTTCTTTTGTTTTGGATTAACGGTTACCAACAACATTGTGTCTGAACGGCCCACTTCTGTATCACGGCCATAGGCACCATTATCAATCCCCAAAAGTAATACTGAAAAACTACTATCATCTGTTAATTCTTTATCTCTTAGTTGCAGCGTATCTACTTCCTGATGAATCGCATCCTCTGCTTGCGAAATACGGCTCCATGCATATGCTACTCCCGCAATTAGAACAGCAACAATAGCGATTGCTACGGTAAGGATAATTTTTCTATTTTTTTTACTTTTTCTTTGTTTTCTTCTATTTGATATTTTTTCTTCGTTCACTCTCATTCATTCCACTCCAATAACTATACAATCAGTTAATTATACCATAGATTCCCCTGAACTCATGAGTATTTATAGTTTTTTAAGAATTAACTTCTTCGTTAAAATAATCCTTTTTAAACTGAAACCCAAAAATCCAACCCTTTATGGTTCCTATTCCATATGCAAAATGAATGGCTATCATAATCAACGGAATCCATAATAATGTAGGGTTAAATTTTTGCTTCGAAATTTCAAACGCTGATAACCCTAAGACCGCTAATATATATAGCGAAAATACGGTCACGAGCGGCTCAAAACTTATTGGCGTTAACAACATTAAAACTAATAAAGTTGCCACAAATACTCCGGGCCCAAAATGGAATAGAGATAAACAATCACGACAAACATGCGACGTTAATCCTATCCAATATCCATTAGCAAATTTTTGATGGATCATTTTAGACAATGTTGGGCGAATATATTGAAACGATTCAATTGATGTATCGTACCAAATTTTAAATCCATTTTTACGAATACGATAATGATATTCGTTATCTTCTGTACGAGTTAGTTTTTCATCAAAATATCCAACCTGATTTACAACATCACGGTGATACATCCCTTGGAACACAGAATCTACATAACGACTCTCATCCCCTTTACGGTAGTTAGCAATACTACTCCCTAACGCAGATTCTTCAACAATATGTAGCGTTTTTGAAAAATCATCATCTGCTTGTACGATAGTCGGTCTTCTTCCTCCACAAACCTTTTCTCCAGATTCAATGACTTTCACATTCGCTTCAATAAAATTAACTGGAATTTTGGAGTGCGCATCAATCTTTAAGAAACACTCTCCTTCAGAATTTTTAAATCCTAAATTAAGTCCTGTGTTTAAAGTTTTTCTTGGATTGTCTAAAATTTTAACACCGTAAAACAAGTGCTCATTTTCTAGTTTGAATTGATCCATTAAAGAACGCGTACCATCAGTCGACATTGCGTTCACTAAAACGACTTCGATATTTTTTAATGGATACGTTTGATTTTTTAAGCTTTCAAAAATTTCTGGCAAATAATCTTGCTCATTATATGCGCTAATATTAACGGAAACTAACATTTTTCCACCTCTTGGTCATATGATAAAAGGATTGGAACAAAACATCCCAATCCTTTTTATTTTATTTCTTTTTATTCGCAATATCAATCAATTCATCATGTAATTCTTGTTCAGAATAACTTTCAAAATTTTCGATAAAATTATATACACGATTAATTTGAGAATTGTCTGCAATTCCAATATGAATCTTCGGAAAGACTTGTTTTGGATTTACTTCCCCTTCATTTAATAATTCCTCGTACATCTTCTCACCTGGACGTAATCCAGTAAACTTAATTTCAATATCACCTTCGCTAAATCCTGAAAGACGAATTAAGTTTTTCGCTAAGTCTACAATTTTCACCGGTTTTCCCATATCAAGAACGAAGATTTCTCCGCCTCGAGCAAGAGAACCCGCTTGAATGACTAATTGAGCAGCTTCTGGAATCGTCATAAAGTAACGCACGATATCAGGATGAGTCACCGTAACAGGTCCTCCTTCAGCAATTTGCTTCTTGAAGAGCGGTATTACTGAACCACGTGAACCTAAAACATTCCCGAAACGAACTGCAACGAATTTTGTATATTCGCTACGAGTCGCCATATCTTGCACAATCATTTCGCAAAGACGTTTCGTCGCTCCCATAATATTTGGTGGGTTAACGGCTTTATCAGTCGATACCATTACGAACGATTTAACACGCGCATGACTAGCAGCTTCTGCAACATTTCTTGTTCCAAGAATGTTATTTTTAACGGCCTCACGAGGATTAATTTCCATTAGAGGTACATGTTTATGAGCTGCAGCATGATAAACCACATCTGGTTTATACTTATCCATCACTTCAAAGATACGTTTTCGATCTTGCACATCAGCAATCACTGGCGTAATCGTGAAGTGTTGTGAATACTTCCCTACTAATTCCATATTTAATTGGTAAATACTATTTTCACCATGTCCTAGGATGATGATTTCTTTTGGTTTGAATTTAGCTACTTGACGGCAAATTTCTGAACCAATCGAACCCCCTGCTCCGGTAACAAGGATTTTCTTACCACGTAATTGTTTTTCAATCATCGTTTGATCGAGTTCTACTGGGTCACGCCCTAGTAAATCTTCAATCTCCACATTTCTTAGTTGTTGAACATGTAAGTTCCCACTCATAACATCATCAATGTTTGGTAAAATAACGCATTCTGCACCGGTCTTACGGGCTACATCATATACTTCATTGAGTTTCTTGATCGGAAGAGATGGCATCGCAATAACTACTTTTGTAATCCCCATTGTATCCACAATACGCTCAATATCCTTAATAGCACCAAGAATACGAACTCCATAAATATCTTTACGAAGTTTATCTGGATCGTCATCCACAAAGGCAATCGGGTCCATTCTCATTGCTGGATGCATGAGCATTTGACGAACTAATAAAGTACCTGCAGCTCCTGCTCCTACAATTAAAGTAGGTTTCGCATTTTCCATAACGCTAGTATCTGCAAAGAATTCACGGAACACACGCATCGATAGACGAACTCCACCGATTGAAATCACCAGCAATAACCAGCATACGATTAAAAATTGCCACGTTACTTTCGTGTCAAAGAACGCTAAGCCTGAAATTGTAGAAACAATTACCGTTGCAGAAACACATTTCACAACCGTAATGACTTCATAGACACTGGCATATTCCCAATCTCTCCAATATAAATTGAAGAAATAAGAAAAAATATAGTAGGCGATTAAAGATAGAATCGCCGTAATCGTTAATCCGTGAATATTACGAATCAACCCTTCAGTTACTAATCGAAATCCTAAAAATACTGAACCAACAACAAGTAACGAATCGACGATGAATAATAATAAAATTCTAAATCGATTATTCATGAAATCATCCTCTCTTATTGTCCAAGCACTTCTTTAATTACTTCTAAATAATTTTGAACAATATAGTCAATATCCTCATCACTTAGTAGTCCGTGTAACGGTAAAGTTACTTCATTTTCAAAGAAGCAGTAAGCATTTGGATAATCTTCCATTTTGAAGCCCATATTTTGATAAGCTGTTAATAAAGGAAGTGGTTTATAGTGAACATTACATGAAATTCCACGTTCAGCCATTTTAATAATAATCTCGCCACGTTGATCATAGGAAGCCCCTTTAATGCGTGTGATATATAAATGACGTGAAGATTGATAGTTTTCACCTTCATGTTGTAGTACTTGAATACGTGAATCAACTGCTAATCCAGCATCTAATTGACGAACGATTTCTTTTCTACGCTCTAGCAATTGAGGATAACGTTCTAATTGACCTAACCCAATAGCCGCCATTACATCGGCCATATTACATTTATATCCTGGAATGACAATGTCATATTCCCAAGAACCTGGTTTGATTTTTGCTAAAGCGTCTTTGGTTTGTCCATGTAATGAGTATACTTGGAATTCTTTATACATCGCTTCAGAATCCAATTCATTTGCTGGATTCCAAGTAATACATCCACCTTCAGCAGTCGTTAAGTTTTTAACGGCATGGAATGAGAAGGATGCAAAGTCTGCTAACTGAGCTACAGAAACACCATCGCGGGTCGTTCCAATCGCATGCGCACAGTCAGAAACGACAACAATACGATTGAAGTGACGTTGTAAGTTTGTCTTTGGCTTAAACAAGCTTCGTTTAGATTCAACCACTTCAAAAATACGACGATAATCACATGGGACACCTGCTAATTCTACTGGAATAACTACTTTAGTTTTTTCAGTAATTGCAGCCTCAAGAGCATCATAATTCATTTCAAAATGGTCTTCTTGGATATCCACCATTACTGGTGTTGCTCCAACGTGTTCAATCACACTACAAGAAGCCGTATACGTAAATGCTGGAACAATCACTTCATCTCCAGGCCCAACGCCTAGTACACGTAACGCTAATTCTAGAGCAGCTGTTGCTGAGTTTAAGCAAACCACTTTTTCTGTCCCCATAAACTCTGCTAATTGACGTTCAAATTCTTTTGTTTTAGGCCCGGTTGTAATCCAACCAGACTTTAATACCTCGATTACATTATTAATTTCCTTTTCTGAAATATCAGGTGGTGAAAATGGAATATTTCTAACTTTCATGTTGTTCCCTCCAAGTTATTTTAAAACAGCAATCACAGTTTTTACCATAATTGCGATATCTTTTTTTAAACTACATTCATTTAAATAATCAATATTGTATTGCATTTTTTCAGGCAGGATATGTTGGATATACGCTTCATCCACGCTCAACCCTTGCTCTGTCCATTTTGCAATTTTTTCAGCCTCATGTCTGAATTCAATAGCGGCTAATGAAGTAACTCCGGCTGGTAGCAGGAGTGTTGTTTGCATTTCTGGAGTATATGCATCAACATATTTTTGAACTTCAGGTCTAGCCCCTACAAAAGACATGTCTCCAATAAGTACATTCAGCAACTGTGCCACTTCATCTAAGCGATAATTTCTTACACGACGTCCTACTTTTGTAATTCGTGGGTCATGATCTTGAGTAACTAATGGTCCTACTTTATCTGCATTTAAAATCATCGTTCTAAATTTAAAGATTTTAAAAATACGTCCATTGGTAGTGACCCGCTCTTGTCTATAAAATACCGGTCCTCCATCTTCTAATTTTATCGCAATTGCAATGATGATAAATACAATTGATAAAGGAATTAGAAGTAGCAAGGACACTACTATATCAAAAATTCGTTTTGAAATTAAATACCCCTTTTTCTGTCGAAGTTCTTTTTGTTTGTTAATTACGAGTTCATTCCTCATAAATTCTGGCAAAGAATTTTTTTCTTCCATAACTTCTCCCCTCATGCCTAGATAACCTTTCCTATTATACCATACTTTCTTCTTTTGAGGTAAATTTCTCTATTAATCTTGAATAAATTAATCGTAAATTTTTGAAAACAAAAAACTGAAAATATCTATTCGACATTTTCAGTTTCAATCATTATTTATTAAATTTTCTACTTTAATGAATAATTTTTTCTTCAAGAAGGCTTTCCCATATATTTAAAGCCAATTCTTCTTTAGAATTTTCTGGAAGATTCACTATATGTCCATCTTTTGTTAACAAAGTGACTTGGTGACTGTCCGAATTAAAACCGATACGAGAATTTGAGACGTCATTGGCAATAATGACATCTGCTTTTTTCTTTTCTAATTTTGCTTTTGCATATTCAAGCACATTCGTCGTTTCTGCTGCAAAACCGATAACTATTTGTTCTTCTCGTTTTGAATGACCTAATTTTTTTAAAATATCTGGATTTTCTAGCAACTCTAGCGTCAATCCTAATTCATTTTGTTGTTTTTTTATTTTTTGATTTGAACGATTGGCCACATAGTAGTCCGATACTGCAGCTACCATCACAGCAATGTCTGTTTTGGGAAACAGATGTGTGACTACATCATGCATCTCAAGTGCGCTTTCTACATAAGTCACTTGAACGCCGTAAGGAACTTTTAATTGCTTTGTGGTTGAAATCAACTGAACTTCGGCTCCTAAAACGGCAGCAGCTCTCGCTAATGCATAGCCCATTTTCCCAGAAGAATCATTTGAAATATAGCGAACTGGATCGATGCGCTCTTTTGTCCCACCAGCAGTAATTAAGATTGTTTTTCCTTCTAAAGGAGACTTGTATTCTCTTCTACTCTCGAAAAATGTCACTTGTTCGAAGATTTCTTCTGGCTCAGGAAGGCGTCCTTTTCCGTCATAGCCTTCAGCTAAAAATCCAGTTGCAGGTTCAATCACTGACTTGCCATCTTCCACAAGTTGCTTCACATTTCGAACCGTTGCTGGATTTTCCCACATATGTTCATTCATCGCTGGAACTACATAAATAGGAGTAGTTGTTGCTAGTAAAGTACTTGTAACGAAATTATCAGCAATTCCATTAGCCATTTTCGCAATCGTATTGGCCGTTGCAGGTACAACTATAGCCACATCTGTCTGGTCTGCCAAGTGAATATGTTGCACTTTATTCGCTTCATCTTCGTCAAAGGTGTCTAAATAAACTTTATTTTTTGTTAGCACTTGAAAAGTTAGAGGAGTGATAAACTCACAGGCACTTTTTGTCATTGCAACAGAAACTTTGGCCCCTTCTTTTACAAACATACGGACAAGTGTGGCTGCTTTAAACGCGGCAATCCCCCCTGTGATAAAGACGGTCACTTTCTTATTTTTCCACATACACTATCCTCTTTTCTTAGAAACCGATAGTAAAACAGATGCAATAATCGGTGTCATAATAGAAGCCGCTATCGCTTCTGCAATCCCATTTGACATTACAATTCCCATAAGTACAAGAGGCAATTCAGCTACCGTCTTTCCTGTTAATTCTGCATATTGTCCTGCCATTAGGAGATAAATCAGGCCTAAAACTAAAATGGTATTCATCAGGCTTCCTAAAAATCCTGACAAAGCCATTCTTAATTTGTCATAAGTAATCACTTTGTTCATTTTATGATAAAACAAGGCAATGAGTCCTCCCATTAACAACCTTGGAAGTATTGAAATGAAAGGATTTGTAAATATCATAAAAGTTACTGCATTTCCTGAAGTAAACGCACGTAAAAAGGAACTGAATCCCCATGCGAACCCTAGAAGGAATCCTGCTTTAGGTCCTAATACAATCCCTCCAACAATAACCGTTATATGGATAATGGTAATATCTAAAATAAATAAGGGTAAGTTCCCTAAAAATGGTACAAAACTTTGCAAAATAATAATGGCAATAAACATCGCACTTAATACCATTTGAAAAGTCTTTTCTCTTTTCATACTGTCACCTCAAGTCTTAATGATTGTATTATACTAAGCTTTCTACTCTCAATCAACGCAAAAAAACTGAAAATAGCTTCAAAATTCAACTTTAATCAGCTATTTTCAGTTTTTTAGAAAGCATTATATATAAAATCTGTCGCATTCGTAAAATCAGTAAAAATACTATACAGGATAATACATGTAATGATGACATAAAACAACAGTGTCCATCCAACTAGTGAGTCTAACTTTTTGACCCAGTTCTCAATTCTTTTTTTCATGATAATCCCTCTTAAACTCCTATCCTCTGTTTCTTCTAGGAAAGTATACCACATTCCCATTCATAAGAATATCCCCCTTAAAGTACATTTAAAAGTTTTAATACTTTCTTAGATATTTCGCCGAATAAAAAACACCTAAGGTTCCCCTTAGGTGTTCAGGCTATCTATTTATTAGATTTTAGATACAGCTTCTGCTACCAATGCTTCAACTTCTTCTACAGTTGCACATTCGTTAATCGCTTTAGCTGCTAATGCTTGCATATCGCTTAATGTTAATTTAGAAATTAAGCTACGTGTTTTTAGAACACTTGATGCAGACATTGAGAACTCATCTAATCCAAGACCTACTAATAGAGGCACAGCTGTTTGATCCCCAGCCATTTCCCCACACATTCCAGCCCATTTGCCTTCTTTGTGTGCTGAATCAATTACGTGTTTGATTAACGTTAAGATTGATGGGTTGTATGGTTGGTATAAGTATGAAACGCGTTCGTTCATACGGTCAGCAGCCATTGTGTATTGGATTAAGTCGTTTGTTCCGATACTGAAGAAGTCCACTTCTTTCGCGAATTGGTGAGCTAAAACTGCTGCTGCAGGAATTTCAATCATGATACCTACTTGGATATCGTCGCTGACTGCAACACCTTCTGCGATTAATTTAGCTTTTTCTTCTTCTAATAATGCTTTAGCGCCACGGAAATCATTTAATGTCGCAATCATTGGGAACATGATACGTAATTTACCGTATACAGATGCACGTAATAATGCACGTAATTGTGTACGGAACATTTCAGGTTCGTTTAATGAAATACGAATAGCACGATATCCTAAGAATGGGTTCATTTCGTGTGGTAATGGTAAGTATGGTAACTCTTTATCCCCACCGATATCCATTGTACGAACGACAACAGGTTTTCCATTCATGCCTTCTAAAACGGCTTTGTAAGCTTCAAATTGATCTTCTTCTGTTGGCATTTCGTGAGAATCCATGTATAAGAATTCTGTACGGTATAAACCAACACCTTCTGCACCATTGTTTACAACACCTTCTAAGTCTTTTGGTGTACCAATGTTTGCAGCCAATTCAACTTGATGGCCATCTTTAGTGTAAGTTTTTGAATCTTTTAATTTTTCCCATTCAGCTTGTTGAGCCGCAAATGCTTCAGCTTTAGCACGGTATTCAGCAACCACTTCTTCAGATGGGTTAAGGAATACATCCCCTGATAAACCATCCACGATAATGATATCTCCGTCTTTAGCAATTGAAGTCACTTCTTTAGTACCAACGATTGCTGGAATTTCTAAAGAACGCGCCATAATCGCTGAGTGAGAAGTACGTCCACCAATATCAGTAACGAAAGCTTTTACGTATTGGCGATTTAATTGAGCTGTATCGCTCGGTGTTAAATCGGCAGCTACGATAATCACTTCATCTTTGATAGTTGCTGGGCTAGGAATTTTAACGCCTAAAAGGTGAGCTAAGACACGTTTAGATACGTCACGAATGTCCGCAGCACGTTCTTGCATATAAGGGTTATCTTCCATTCCTGCAAAAATAGAAATAAACATATCTGTTACTTCTTTTAATGCAGATTCCGCATTCACTTTGTTAGATGTAATGCTATCTTTTACTTGTCCAATTAATTCTGGATCGCTTAAAACCATTAAGTGAGCATCGAATACTTGTGCTTCTTCTTCACCTAAGTTTTTTAAAGCTGTTTCCTTGATTAATTCGACATCTTTGATTGACGCTGCTAATGCATCATCCAAGCGTGAAACTTCTTTTTCTGAATCTTCTACAGTCACTTTTGTCACTGTTAAATCAGGTTCAGTCAAAGTATATACTTTGGCAATTGCGATACCATCACTAGCAGCAATCCCTTGTAATGTTGGTTTCATATTATTCAGCTAATCCTTCTTTTTTCATTGTTTCGTCAATTCCTGCTAATGCTTCTGCTTCGTCAGCACCTTCAGCAGTAATCACTACGTCAGCACCTTGGCCAACACCTAATGACATAACGCCCATTATTGATTTTAAGTTAACAGATTTTCCTTTGTATTCTAATTGGATATCTGAACTATATTTGCTTGCTGTTTGAACTAATAAAGTTGCTGGGCGAGCGTGGATTCCTGTTTCTGCGATTACATGATATTCTTTCTTTTCCATATTGAAAGTCTCCTTTGAAAGTAAATTTTGTTTTAAGAAATGTACATTCGAGAGCATGTAGTCCTCAAAAATACAACCCTTTCATTTAATAAGGTTACCATTTTTTTTCGATTTTAACAACTATTTCAATATATTTTTTAAAAGCACTTTCATCTTACTGAGAGCAAGCTATTCATCCTTTTTCAAAAAAATTAAATTTTCAAAAAAAGAGAGATGAAATAATACTAAAAACACTGTATAATAATATTAATATTCGACATAAATAAAGGAGGCTGTGTCTAAAATGAAACTTATCGATATTACTAATTCTCACTCTCAACTTGTCAATGAACAGTTAGCTAACACCGATGCTTTCTATATCAAAGTATACTCTCTTGGCCAAACAACTGTTTTCTATGCTGACGCTGCCACTCACCGTGATATTGTCATCTTAAATAAAAAAAGACGCATTAAAGATGTTGAAATTGAATTTGTCGTTCATCGTTTGTTCCATATGGAACCTGATGGCCTTGATATTATCCATGCAGATAACTTTGTTGAAATTAGTATCCCTGTGGAGAAAAAACGACCGGTATTCAACTAAAATAGACAAATTGAAACCGCCGACGAAAAGAATTTCGTTGGCGATCTTTTTATTTTTGAAGTAAAAAAAGACCATATATGGCCATTTAAAAAAAGTAGACAATTACCATATTTGGTAATTGTCTACTTTTACATTAAATTCCAACCATATCTAAATAGAGACGGTGCGAATAACTATCTGTCATTCCTGAAATGAAGTCCGTCGCTAATAAAAGGCGTAAGTATAATTTTTCAACTTCGCTCTTTCTTTCTGCAAAGTAATGATAAGAACGTTTTTGGCTTTCAGAAATAATGCCAATCTTCTTCAACTCTACATAGTCTAATTGTCGATTTGTATCATACGACACTAGCGAAGGGACAAAACTGTCTAATAAATAAGTGAGCGTTGTGTATCCTGCAATTTCTAGTCTCAAAATCCCTTTATGATCATAAATTTGTTCTTCAGAAAGTTTTCGAAGGATGAAATATAAATCTTCAGCCCAAGAATTTTGGAACAAGTCTTGGTTAAACGTCCCAGCCATAATTTCATCATAATGATTTACAAAGGTATGACGCGCACCGTCGATTAATTTATCACGTAAATCTACAAAGAAACGATTCACACTGAAAACTTCTTCATCGATAGTCGTTAATATTTCACGAGTATGAACGGAATGTGGTGCGTTATATGCATCATTACTCAAATTAGCTAGTAGAAATTCTCGCACATCTCTAAAAGATATCACACCTTTTCCAATCGCATCTTCCATATCTGCAACCAAATATGCAATGTCATCTGCTGCTTCTAAAATAAAGGTCAGTGGATGTCGATTAGTGCCTGTTCCCGTAATTTCCGTCACTGTTTTAAACGCATCTTCTTCTGAATAGAAATACCCAACTTTCTTAGAAGTTATTTCCTTTGTTTTTTTATAAGAAGAGGGGTAAGTATATTTTAAAATCGTATTTAAAGTAGCCACTGTTAAATCCAAACCTTCAAATTTTCCTTTAAAATCATGAAGTTTCGAAACAATGCGTAAGGATTGAGCATTCCCTTCAAAACGATAAAAATCATTTACATATGGGCTTGATAAAAACTCATCCGCAACATCACTTCGTTCTCTCAAGATATTAGGAAGATTTTTCTTAAACCATTGACGGATAATATCTTCTCCAAAATGTCCGTACGGAGGGTTTCCTAAATCATGAACTAAACTCGCACATTCAACAATTTTCAAGACATCTTCTTGTCTATCAATCATTTCTTGACGACTCGCATCTGGCTGCTTCTTAACTTCTTCCTGTAATAGAATCACAATTTCTTTAGCCAAGGACCTCGCCACCATAGCAACTTCTAATGAGTGCGTCAGTCTCGTATGGATAAAATCAAGTCTTTCTAAAGGAAATACCTGCGTTTTATCTTGCAAACGTCTAAAAGCCGGACTCGTTACAATCCGTTTGTAATCATCATCAAACTCATTGCGGTGAGTCGCTTTTTTCCCAGAAATACGTTTTGTTGATAGTAATTTAGACCATTCCATAAATCATACCCCTTCCGTTACCTCTTACCATTATACCAAAAGTTCGTCAGCCTTTGGAATTTTGCGCATTTGATTAAGATAAACTGAGATACAAATTATGAATGAAATGAAATCCGATACAGGTCCTGAGAAAATCAGTCCATCAACACCAAACAAAGTTGAAAGAAGAAGCATCAATGGAAGTAGAACAAATAATTGACGTGTAAGAGATAAAATTGCCCCTAATTTCGCTTTTCCGATTGCAGGGAAAAATGTTGTCACAATAATGGTTATCCCATTAATGAAAGTAAAGAATAAGTAAGCACGCGCATATCGAACGCCAAATTCATAATAGAGAGCGTCCCCGCTTCCAAACATTTGAATGAGTTGGAGTGGGAAAACTTCGAATAATATCCATAGTATTGTCGATAAAATTAAAGTGACTTTTAATAGCAAGTTCATCGTTTCATGGACACGTGAATATTTTTTTGCACCATAGTTAAATCCTAAAATCGGCTGTGCTCCTTGATTTAACCCAATCACAACTGCAATGAAAATAACGAAGATTTTGCTTACAACACCACCAACCGCAATCGGAATATCACTACCGTAAACTGATTGTGCCCCGTATGAACGAAGTAAGTTGTTCGATGTGATTTGGACAATGGTCGCGGAAATTTGGAAGATGAACGAGGTTAACCCAAGAGATGCAATGACTTTTACATCTTCAAATGATAATTTAAAATCGCCCTTCTCAAAATGAACCGATCTAAACCGTGGAATGTACGCTACTAATACAAGGGCAGAAACGATTTGACTGATTACCGTTGCCCAAGCAGCTCCAGCAATCCCCATATTAAATCCAAAGATAAATAACGGATCTAACACTGTATTCAGCAACGCTCCTATAATAATCGCCATCATAGAATATGTTGCTCTACCATCTGCACGAACGAGTGGATTAAACCCAATTGAAAACATAAAGAATGGAATCCCCAGCGCCGTAATACCAGCATATTCACTGGCATACCCTAAAATTTGATCGGTTGCACCAATTAAATTCAGTAAAGGTTGCAAGAACAAGAGTACAATGCTCATAATCATTAATCCAGCTGTTAAAAGTAACACAACTGCAGTTCCTGCCACTTCACGCGCATGTTTATCTTCTTTTCGCCCAAGTGCCAAGTTAAAGTTCGAGGCAGCACCAATTCCTACCATTAATCCAATCGCCATACAGATAGTCGTAATTGGAAAGGCAATATTCGTAGCCGCATTCCCTAAATATCCTACCCCTTGCCCGATAAAAATTTGGTCAACAATATTATAAAGAGCGTTCACCACATTCGCGACAATCGCCGGAATCGCCATTTTTCGAACCAGTGTACTAATTTTCTCATACCCTAACGGATTTTGTTTTTCTTCAACTACCATCAAAACTCTCCTTCTCAATCAATTGTATATATGCATAAAAAAAAGTCCCTCCATCCGCGGAGAGATCTACCAATACATTTATCTTAACTTTGCAACCTAAATTTGTCAAACATCCCATCCCACTATTTCGGTTTCAGAAACCCCAGCGAGCGCTCCATAAAAAAGCAGCAACGGACGCTCCAATTTTAGCGATAACTAAATTTTCGTAAGACTCGTCTTTTTTATCCGCATTTTGATTTATGGCGATTTAAGAAGCATCGCTCACTTTATAAAATATACGAATTAAATTTTAAAACTCGTTCTGAAGAATCATGCGTAGTCTATAAAACCGGTCGCGGACGCTCCAATTTTAGCGATAACTAATTTCTCACAAGACTCGTCTTTTTTACCGCATTTTGATTTATGGCGGTCTAAGAAGCATAGTTCACCTTATAAAATATACGAATTAAATTTTAAAACTCGT
>NZ_KV790851.1:162096-197286 GCF_001807725.1 Granulicatella sp. HMSC31F03
TTAAATTTTAAAACTCGTTCTGAAGAATCATGCGGATTCTATAAAAGCAGTTGCATCATTATAAATTAACTGTTTTTTAAATAGACGCAGTAGATGATTGGATTAAGCTGCATCATTCATGATTTGCTTAATCCTAATCATCCTTGCGGGGGTAAGACTACGAAGGAAAATGAACTCACACCGTGAGTTCATTTTTTCTTCTGTCTTACTCCCAAGCTGAGAGACCCAAGGCTCGAACCGGTATCCCATTACAGCTTTTATGAAGATATCCGCAATGATTCAAAAGAACGGAAGTTCAATAAAAGTATCTCCCCTCCTATGTTTAATAAGAAGTAGAATTATCCATCTTAAGTCACCCAAAGCCATAAATCAAAACCTTCGGTTTTATATTTATACTTAAACACAAAAAAAGACTCGTATTGCTACGAGCCTTTGAAAAATTAGTCTTCAAGCGGACGAGAGAAGTTTGCAATCTCGCGTTGTACGTATTCTAAGTACGCTTCGATAGACATTGATTTAGTTTCTTTAGAACCATAACGACGAACCGTTACAGTACCTTCTTCAACCTCTTTGTCCCCAATTACTAATTGATAAGGGATTTTTTGAGTTTGAGAAGCACGAATCTTGTACCCCATTTTTTCATTACGGTCATCAAGTTCCACACGCATTCCTAAGCGAGCCATTTTTTCTTTCAACTCACGTGCAGCATCATAATGATGTTCCACACTTACAGGAATGATTGTTGCTTGAACTGGAGCTAACCAAGTTGGGAATGCGCCTTTGTACTCTTCGATTAAGTAAGCTACGAAACGTTCTGCAGTTGAAACAACCCCACGGTGGATAACTACTGGACGGTGAGTGTTATCTCCATCTTCACCAACGTATGTTAAGTCGAAGCGTTCTGGTAATAAGAAGTCTAATTGGATTGTAGACATTGTTTCTTCTAATCCCATTGCTGTACGGAATTGAATATCTAATTTAGGACCGTAGAATGCTGCTTCACCGATAGCTTCGAAGTATTCTAATCCCATTTCATCCATTGCTTCTTTTAACATTGTTTCTGCTTTGTTCCACATTTCATCGTCATCGAAGTATTTATGTTTATCTTCAGGATCACGATAACTTAAACGGAAACGGTAGTCTTTAACGTTGAAGTCACTATATACTTCGCGGATTAAGTCTAAGATACGTTTGAATTCGTCTTTAATTTGGTCTGGACGAACGAATGTATGTCCATCGTTAAGAGTCATTTCACGTACACGTTGTAATCCAGATAGAGCACCTGATTTTTCATAACGGTGCATCATTCCTAATTCAGCAATACGGATTGGTAATTCACGGTAGCTGTGGATGTGGTTTTTGTAAACCATCATGTGGTGAGGACAGTTCATTGGACGTAATACTAATAATTCGCCATCGCCCATATCCATTGGTGGGAACATATCTTCTTGATAGTGAGCCCAGTGACCTGAAGTTTTGTAAAGACCTACATCAGCCATAACTGGAGTGTACACGTGTTGGTATCCAAGGCTGATTTCTTTATCCACGATATAACGTTCGATTGTACGACGAATTGTAGCTCCTTTTGGCAACCAGAATGGTAATCCTGAACCTACTTCTTGGCTAATCATGAATAAGTCTAATTCTTTCCCTAATTTACGGTGGTCACGTTCTTTTGCTTCTTCACGCATCTTCAAGAATTCTTTTAAGTCTGCTTTATCAAAGAAAGCAGTACCGTAAACACGTTGCATCATCTTATTGTTAGAGTCACCTCTCCAATAAGCTCCAGCAAGTGATAATAATTTGAAGACTTGGATACGTCCAGTTGAAGGAACGTGGATACCACGACATAAGTCAACGAAGTCTTCTTGTTGGTAAACAGTGATTGTTTCATCTTCAGGTAAACCGTTAATCAATTCTACTTTATAAGGGTCGTTTGCGAAGATTTCTAGCGCTTCTTTACGGCTTACTTCACGACGAACGATTGGGTAGTTTTCTTTAACGATTTTCATCATTTCTGCTTCCACTTCTGGAAGAGCATCTTCTGTTAATTGATTTGGCATATCCGTATCGTAGTAGAATCCTGTTTCGATTGCTGGTCCTACCCCGAAGTGAATTCCTGGGTATAAACGAGTTAATGCGTGTGCTAATAAGTGGGCTGTTGAGTGACGTAAGATTCCTAATGCATCTTCGTGGTCTGGTGTAACGATTTCGATAGAAGCATCTTCTTCAATAGAACGGTCAAAGTCTACTAATTCTCCGTTCACTTTACCTGCTAATGCTTTTTTTGCTAAACTTTTACTAATACTTTCGGCAACTTCTTTTACTGTAATTCCTTTTGGAAACTCCTTAACGGCACCATCTGGAAAAGTAATTTTTATCATTGACATTTTCTTCCTTCTTTCCTTTTGAAAATTTTAAATCAAACAAAAAGTCCCATAGTTTACTACTGCAAACTATGGGACGTCATTCTCTACGTGGTTCCACCCAAATTCATTTGTCTCTCATTGACAAATCTTAAACGGACTAACGCTCCGATACGCCTTACTCTACTCATTTCAAGCAAGGATTCAAAAGTGGTAAAACTATTCCGGATAAAGTGTTGCACCAACCCACTTTTCTCTAAAATGTAACCAAGAGATAGTTTCTTGTCTTTTTCATCATTTTCAAAATATTTAGTTCATTAGTATTTAACCACTAATCTATTTTATTTTCAAGCATTTTAATTAAGATGGATTTCTGTGATTAATCCCATCTACAAAATATTCTTTTGCTAAGAAACGAATCCGCTCAATGAGACGTTTTGCTTTAAGAAGTTCTTGGTCTCCTTTATTTGAATGAGCAAAATGCACTTCTAACTCATCCATCGTGAAGTTCGATGTGAAGAACGTTGGTAATTCTTGCAACATACGGTGTTGTAAAATCACCATCAATACTTCATCTCTAAACCATGCACTATTCATTTCGGCACCGATATCATCTAAAACTAAAATAGGTGTGTTTTTAATCGTCATTAGTTTTGATTCAACCGAATTTGTCGCAATCGCTTGTTTAATTTCTGAACTATAAGTTGGAACATTGACTAAAGTCGTCTCAATCCCATGTTCAGACAATTCATTCGCTAATGCTCCCATCATATAAGTCTTTCCAACTCCAAAAGGCCCTGCTAAGTATAAACCTTTTTGATAATTGGCACCCTCTGGTTTGTATCCTTCGATGAATTTCAATAATTCCCCAATGACATCTTGTCGTTCTGGCGTAAGCGCCGTATCTGAGAAACGTGCTTCTGCGATATTTTTCGGCATATTAATCGAATGAATCAATCGTCTACGTTTGCGTTCTCTTTCCTGGCGAATCGCTTCTTCAGTCCGACTATAATTTACTAAAATAAAACCATTATGCACTTCAAGTGATGGTTCTAATCCTGGAGCTTTTACAGCTTGTTGATTTTTTCTTGCATCTCTTTCCATAATGAATTCTAACAACGCAGAGGTTCCTTTACGAACGGCTTGCGGATCTAATTCATTTTTATGACGCTCTAAAAAAGATTTGACATCTTCATCAGAATAAATTTTTTCCTCGATGGCTTTTAAATTAGGAATCTTTTGATCCGCCTCTCTTTGATTTAATAATCCTTTAAAACCTTCCATTGTGGTCACCTCCATTATTGTTGTTCTTTTTGTTGACTTGTTTTTAATTTTGCAATTTGATCGGCCAAATCATTTGAAACTTGTTCTGGTTGACTCTTTTTTGGTGTAGTCGTTTGTTTTTCCCGAGCCTTGGATTCTTTCGCCCACTCTGGTAATTGCTCTTGATAACCACTATTTTTTCTGTAGTTATTCTTACCCGCATTATGCAATTGCTGTTTCCGCTTAACCTCTCTTTGTAAATCACGGTTCCTTACAGCATCTATCGCCTCTTTCGCACTTTGAATTCCTTTGGTCGCCCAGTCATTAGCAATCGCATCTACAAAGTTCCTTGCAAGCGTCGCATGATCCAACTGAACTAGCGCATAGTGGAATAAAATATTCAAAACTTCATTTGGCAAACCACTCACGGAGACCAGATCAAAAATTAATTGTCTCTCCGCTTTAGAAACATACCCTTTTTTCTGCGTCTTAATACTGGAGACAAAATCAATTGGCGATAATTCTTTTGCTGCTTGAATTAGCATCCCGATTGCGTCATCTTCTACAGAAGAGACTTCTTCATGCGATTCAGATTTTTCTTTTATTTCTTCTGAGACAGAATGTTCTTCCTTTTCTCTCATTAGGTTCACCTTATTTTGGGCGGCTTCTTGACCTAATTTCAGTAAGAATTCTTCATCAATCACTTTAGTCGATAAATCTGAAGCAATCACTAGAAATTGCGCAATTTCTGATTCTGAAAATCCGAACGCTTTATACAATACATCAACGATTCTTTTGACTTCCTTCGTTAAAGAATCCAAATCAACAAATTCCGTCTTCAACAGTCCTTCAATCAGTTCCCAATCGACCTCAGATGAAAATTCCATTGGTGATTGTTGTTTTACATCCATCACCATTCTTTTTTCTTGAGAGAGATTTCTAGTATATGACTCCATATTGTAAGGAAGTCGGTACACTTCTTCAAATTGAGCGCTTGTTGAATCTCCTAAGTCTCCTATGTTAGAAGTTAAAAATCTCTGCTTTAACTTTTCAAACCGATGATTCCCCACTTGATTCAATAGTAAAGTGGACAGAAGCGCATCCTTAAAAAAGAGTCTTGGAGAAGTTGGCGCTAGCAATTCCATCGTATACGTTTGAGGACGAGAAGCAGTAGGTTCCTTATGATAGGTCTTCAACAGTCCTATGCCTTCTAGTCTAGATTTTGCTAAATGAAAATCTGGCATTCCCAAGTTTGTCATGGACAGTAATTCAGAAATTGAGAATACTTCGCTCTGGTACGCAGATGGAGATAATTCACCGTATAAAGTAGCATACAAAAGTGTGGCTTCTTTTCCAATAAACGGAGCATATAATTGCATTAAAAATTGTATTTCTCTTTCAGTAATCCAAACCGGTTGAATCACTAAAATTCCGTCCATTGGTTTATATTTGGACCACGGAAATTCTTTTGACTGCATTCCTTCAATTCCTTTCTTTAATCTTTATTGTCCATTTCAAAAGACATGCGTTCTAATTCTTTTAAGAACATTTTTCGGTCTGTAAACTGACGATACACACTAGCAAAACGAATATAAGCAATATCGTCAATTTTAGATAAATGATCCATGACCATTTCTCCAATTAAAGTGCTGGATACTTCATTTTCCCCTTCTTGATTAATCGAACGCTCAATTTCATTGACAATGGTTTCTAACTGTCCCAATGATACAGGACGTTTTTCAGCTGAACGAACTAATCCATTTAATAATTTTTCACGACTAAATTCTTCACGATTGCCATTTCTTTTGATGACAAGTAATGGTGCTTTTTCTAAACGTTCAAAAGTCGTAAAGCGGTAGCCACATTCTTCACACTCTCTTCTTCTACGAATCGAACGTCCATCATCTGCCGGACGACTATCTACTACACGAGAACCATTATTTTTACATTTTGGACATTGCATAAAAAACACCTCTCCTTTTTGTGCTTATTCGATTAATTATATCATTTTTGTCGGAAATTTTCGAGTAGCCACTGATGAACTCTAGCTTCTAATTCTTCAATAGACCCTTCATTAGTCCAAACGATATCCGCCTTTTTAACTTTTTCTTCTAAAGACATTTGAGAGGCGATTCTCTTTAGAGCTTCCTCTTTAGTTAATCCATTGCGATTTTTTAGGCGCTGAATCTGAGTTTCCACCGAAACAACCACTACGATTATTTCATCACAGAGAGTCTCATAATGCATCTCAAATAATAGCGGGATATCTAGAATAATGAGCGGGTGGTTTTGTTTTTTCGCCTCTTGTATTTGAAGTTCAATTTCCGTTCTAATCAGAGGTTGAAGCAAGTCGTTGACCTCCTTCAAAACAGAAGCATCACTAAACATTTTTCTGCCTAATTGCGTTCTATCTAATGAACCATCGTCTAGTAAAATAGAGTTCCCGAATCGTTTTGTAAGAGACGTCAGTCCTACTGAATTTTTTTCAACAACTTTTCTTGCAACGACATCTGCATCGATAATCGGAATGCCCGCGTTCTTGAATATATTCGAAACGGTTGATTTGCCACTAGCAATCCCGCCTGTTAATCCAATAACTCTCATCTTTTTCCTCCAACACTTCTTGTAAGACCTATGTTAGTTCAAAACCGATATTGTCGCAAGTTCTTTTTACATCCATCACCCAAAAACATACAAAAATACCGCACCCTCAATATGAGAATGCGGTAAGTCGATTATAGACGTTCGTTTAATTCTTTTGCTAAGTCTTCGAATCCTGGTTTTCCAAGTAAAGCAAACATGTTTTTCTTGTATGCTTCTACCCCTGGTTGGTCAAATGGATTAACACCATTTAAGTAACCTGAAAGACCTACTGCGATTTCGAAGAAGTAGATTAAGTGTCCTAATGTGTAAGCTGACATATCAGGAATGTTCACTACAAAGTTTGGAACTTGACCATCTGTATGAGCAAGTAATGTTCCTTGGAAAGCTTTTGTATTTACAAAGTCCATTGTTTTACCTTGTAAGTATCCTAATCCATCTAAATCTTCTTCTGTTTCAGGAATTGTTACTTCTTCATTTGGTTTACCCACTTTGATAACTGTTTCGAAGATGTTACGACGACCTTCTTGGATGTATTGTCCTAGCGAGTGTAAATCCGTTGAGAAGTTTGCGCTTGAAGGATAAATTCCTTTGAAGTCTTTCCCTTCTGATTCACCAAATAATTGTTTCCACCATTCAGAGAAGTATTGTAATGTTGGTTCGTAGTTAATGAGTAACTCTGTCACTTTTCCTTTACGGTATAACACATTACGTGCTACAGCGTATTGGTAAGCTTCGTTTTCTTTTAAGTTTGGTGAGCTGTATGCCACACGTGCATCTTCAGCCCCTTGCATTAATGCATCTACATCTGCACCCGTTACTGCGATTGGAAGTAAGCCTACAGCTGTTAACACTGTGAAACGTCCACCGACATCATCAGGAATTACAAATGTTTGGTATCCTTCCACATCTGCTTCTGATTTTAATGCTCCACGAGCACGGTCAGTTGTAGCGTAAATACGATTTACAGCTTCTTCTTTACCATATTTTTTAATTAATAAATCTTTGAATACACGGAATGCAATCGCTGGTTCTGTCGTTGTACCAGATTTAGAAATCACGTTTACAGAGAAATCACGGTCTCCGATTAAGTCGATTAAGCCTTGTAAGTAAGTTGAGCTAATGCTATTTCCTGCAAATAATACTTGCGGAGTTTTACGTTTGTCGCTTGGTAAGTAGTTATAGAAAGCGTGGTTTAAGAAATCAATCGCTGCACGCGCTCCTAAGTATGAACCACCGATACCGATTACTACTAACACTTCAGATTCTTCTTGAATCTTTTTAGCAGCTGCTTTAATTCGAGCAAATTCTTCTTTGTCATAGTCGCGAGGTAAGTTAATCCAACCTGTAAAGTCGTTTCCTGCTCCTAATCCTTCTCTCAAGTCTTTATCTAATGCAGTCACAGTAGATTGCAAGTGATCGATTTCTTCTTGATTAAAGAAACCTAATGCTTTTGAATAATCAAATGAAATATGTCCCATTTGAATGCCTCCTTAAAATTTTTAATATTCGTCAAATAGATTGTTTAAAAAGCGAATCTATTAACTCTTATTTTTATCTTTTACAAATTTTTCTTGAGCTTCTTCAATCCATATTGGTAGTTTCTTGGCTAAGCTAGAAAAACCAATCGATGGAGTGTAACGTTTGCGATTTTTCTTAATGCGCTGTGGAAAGTCTGGTACATCTAATTTTTCAAGTGCTCGAATCGATAAACTAATCTTATTTGAAAATTCATCGACGTCAATGACTTTCGCTGTCACTTCCTGTCCTACTTTCACAAAATCGTGCACATTATCCATATATCCATGCTTACACTCAGAAATATGAATCAACCCTTGCGTATCTTCGTCTAGCTCTAAGAAAACTCCGTAATTTTGTACACCTGTTACTTTCGCAGTAACGATGTCGCCAATTCTAAAAGTTTTACTCATAGGACCTCCCTACGCGTTTACTTCCATGGATTCAATCACTACATCTTCAAATGGACGATCTTGTCCATTTCTTTTAACGCCTTCGATTTCAAGAACAACGCCCATTCCTTCAACAACGCGTCCAAATACAGTATGACGATGATCTAACCATGGTGTACCACCAATTTTAGCATATTCTTCAACGATTTCTTCAGGCCAGCCGCCATCTTTTAATTGTTTTAACATTTGAGCGGGTACTTGTTTTGCTGTAACGATGAAAAATTGTGATCCATTTGTATTTGGACCCGCATTCGCCATTGAAAGAGCTCCATATAAATTAAACGCTTCTCTTGAAAATTCATCCTCAAAAGTACGGCCATAAATAGACTCGCCACCCATCCCTGTTCCAGTTGGGTCTCCTCCTTGAATCATGAAATCTTCAATAACACGGTGGAAAATCACTCCGTTATAATAACCATTTTTAGCGTGTGTCACAAAGTTTTCTACTGTTTTAGGTGCAATTTCAGGGAATAATTCCAATTTGAAATCTCCATGATTTGTATGCACCGTTACAAGTGGATTACTTGTATTTAATTCATTTAGTTGTGGAAATTGACTCATTCTTCCATCTCCTTTTACTTCTTAATGATGAATTGCTCATCTAACCTCTTCTATTAAACCACAAAAGCGAAACAGGTGCAATTTAGCCTTTCTACAAAACTTAAGAAAAAAATCATTTCATTCTATAAATTTTCTTTAGTGATTTTGATGAATTCATGGTATAGTAGATTAGTATAAAAAAAGAAAGAGTGTAGTTGAATGACAATATTTCAGAATTATCCATTAGTCGCTTCTATTTGTTCGATTCTGTTTGCACAATTTGTTAAATTTCCTATTGCCTATTTTTCAAAGAAACCAGATGCTCATGTTTCTTTAGTAACGAGTACTGGTGGAATGCCTAGCTCTCATTCTGCAGCAGTTAGTTCTTTGATTACTGCTCTAATTATCGAATATGGATTCACTTCTCCTTTAGTAGCTATTGCCACTACTTTTGGCTTAATCGTGATGTTCGATGCAATGGCGGTAAGACGACAAAGCGGTGAACAAGGGATTTTATTGCAAAAATTATATGAAGAACAATTACGAGAAGAATCTAGTGCACTAAAGCATGTTGAAATTGAATCGGAAGATGATCCCATCAATATTTTCGATACGGAAGAAAATAAAAAATTAATCATTAAAAAGTATTTAGGTCACAAACCAGTAGAGGTCTTTGCCGGAGTATTAACAGGAATTATAATGGCCTTTATTTTAAGAATGTTTTATTAATCGGAGGTACAAAGTGACTCAAGAGATTGTTGATATTATTATTATCGGCGGTGGGCCTGTCGGGCTTTTCACCGCTTTTTACGCTGGTCTACGCCAAGCTTCTGTTAAAATTATAGAGAGTTTACCAGAATTAGGCGGTCAACCATGGATGTTATATCCTGAAAAAAAAATCTACGACATCCCTGCTTTTCCTGAAATCCAAGCAGGAGCATTAATTGAAAACTTATTAGCACAATTAGAAAGATTCCCAAGTACTCAGTACTGTTTAGAAGAAGAAGCTTTAGAATTAAACAAAACTGAGTTTGGATATGAAGTGATTACTTCAAAACAAACCCATTTAGCAAAAACGGTAATTATTGCTTGCGGAAACGGAGCCTTTCGACCAAGAAAACTAGAAATTGACGAAGCTTCACATTACGAAGGTAAAAATTTACATTATTTTGTCAATAACCTAGAACGCTTTAGAGACCATACTGTTGCTATCTGTGGAGGTGGAGACTCTGCTGTAGACTGGGCGCTTGCCTTAGAACCCATCGCAAAAAAGGTTTCTATCATTCATCGTCGCCCTCAGTTTCGAGCGCAAGAACATAGCGTAAAACAACTAGAAGAATCAAGCGTTGAAATCTTAACCCCTTATCTTCCTGAGCAAATAATCGGAAATGGTGAGAAAATTCAATCCGTTGTACTAAAACACGCTAAAGGCGAAGATCAAATCGAAATTCCTGTTGACGATTTCATTGTGAACTACGGCTTCTCTTCTTCTATCGGGGGCATGAAAAACTGGGGATTTGATGTTCAAAGAAACTGTATTGTGACAAATAGCCAAATGGAAACCACACTTCCTGGTGTCTTTGCTGTTGGAGATATCGCAACATATGATGGCAAAGTAAAAATCATCGCTACTGGATTTGGTGAAGCGCCTGTTGCCATTAATGCTGCGATGACGTATGTGAACCCAAATAGTCGACCAAGCACGATTCACAGTTCATCCATGTTCTAACCGTTTACAAATTTTCAAAAAAACGCTCAATTCATTTGGGCGTTTTTCTTTTTTGTGTTAAAATAAAAAGCTACTCTTTTTAAAAGGGTTTCATAATTAATATAAAGGAGGATTTTTATGAAAAGCCCAAAAGAATTACACGAACGTTCTTTAGAATTGTTATCTGAACGTGGTGTAGACATAGAACAAATTGCTGATTTAGTTTATTTCTTACAAGAAAAATATGTACCAGGTTTGACAAAGGAAGAATGCCTAAGTAATGTTCTCAGTGTTTTAAAGAAACGTGAAGTACAAAATGCTGTCATTACCGGAATTGAAATGGATAAACTTGCTGAGGAAAAGAAATTACATCCATTATTAAACGATGTCTTATCTGAAGACGAGCCTCTATATGGGGTCGATGAAATCTTAGCGTTATCGATTGTGAACGTATATGGTTCTATCGGATTTACAAACTATGGTTATATCGACAAAGTAAAACCAGGAATTCTTAAAAACTTAGATGATAAATCAACTGGTAAAGTAAACATCTTCTTAGACGACTTAGTAGGAGCTATCGCGGCCGCTGCAGCAAGCCGTCTAGCACACAGCATTCCAGCAAAAGAAGAATTAGACTAATCAAGCAAAAAGGATGAAGCGTTATGCTTCATCCTTTTCTATAAAAATAGAGTGATACCGTATACGGTATCACTCTATTTTTATTCTCCTAAAACGAGTCCAGCAAATTCTTCTGCAGTGACTGCGCCAAAGTAGTTTCTTAAATCGATGGCACTTAAGACTTCTACTAAGTCCTCTTTCACCATACGAACGCCTTTTAGTTTTTCTTCGACTTCTTGAACATTTCCTTTAGCGAAGAAATCTCCGTAAATACGGCAATTTGAAATTCGCCCTTGTTCTACTTCTAGGTAGCATTGAATCGTTCCGCATGCAAAACGGCCATCACGGTAATCACTATATTGAGGAGATTGGCCATAATTCCATTCCCAGTTTTTATACTTAGAAGCTGTGAGTTCATCGATTTCTTTCCAATCTTCCTCGGTTAATACATAACGTTTCGCTTCATCAATCGAATTAATTCCTAAAATCTTACAAGTGATTAAGTTTTTGAACTCATCTACCGTCACGTTTTGATACTCTGGAGCAAGATATGGGCGAATACTTCCGACACGCGCACGTACAGATTGAATCCCTTTAGATTGTAATTTCTTCTTATTTGGGTTCAAGACTTTTTCCATCGCATCATAGTCCACGTCTAATAAGAGCGAGAAACCACCGTATACACGACCATTACTAATCGTCATCGCAGCACCAGATACTTTTTTGCCTTCAATCGTTAAGTCGTTACGACCTGTTTGTTCGACAGCTGTTGCGCCGAGTTCGTGTAAGGCTTTAATTGCTGGTTCATACGTTCTCTTAAAATCCCCGAAGATTCCATTATCTTGAATTAAATAGCATATATTCACTGCACCAGAGTCCACATATACAGCACCGCCACCAGTGTCACGGCGAACAACAAGAATATTGTTTTCTTTTAAATACTCCTCGTTCACTTCGGCAATTGTATTTTGGAATTTTCCAATTTCTACTTTAGGATCACAGTAATATGGGAACAAAATATCATCATCTAAGAAAACATTATTTTGTACATACACTTGCATCGCAAGCGCTACTGCTCCATCTTTTACATATTTTCCGTCACGGATTGGTTCGATTAAATACATCGTTTATTCTCCTTTAAGCTCTTGATAGGTCCCATGGATTAATGAGGTAATGTTTTCTGACAATTGTACGGTTTGCTCTCTTAGCGCCAGGGGAATGCGGTAATGCTTATGATTCATACTTACAAACAAGGCATTTGGATTAGCTTGTACACATTTTTGGAAAGGCGTTTTGATAAATTGCGGCGTTGTAAAACCCACTCCGATTTCTAAAAAGAGCACCTTATCGTTTTTATGTTCTTCTAAAAACGCATCATAGCGTGCCTTTTGTTCAAAGAAATCTGCTGACTCCACCATTCCTTTTTCAGCGTTACGCTTATTAATTTCAAGCGGTGCTCCGCATTCTGGACAGAACGGAATCAGTTCATATGGAACCTTCATATCCTTTTGTTCTGCAATCATCTTGCGAACTAATGCATCATCTTGATACGTTTTTGGATGACAGTGCTGGCTACATTGGAAAAGCCCATACTCTCCTTGAATATGATAAACCTTCTCTTTGTCATACCCGGCTACCCAAAACGCATTATCGGCATTCGTTGTGATGATGTGATATGGTTTTGTTTTGAGCATTTCTAATAGTTCAACATATGATTGTCCCACAGGTTGATCCAAGTAGTTGAGCGCGATAAAACGACTTTGAAACGCCCAATACTCTTCCCAACTTGGAAAATGAAATAGACTCGCCTGTAACATATCTAAAAATTGATACTTCTCGATAAAATCAGGAAAAGCGTCTTCGAATCTACTGCCAATGTAGGTGAATCCATCTGCTGCCGACATCCCAGCACCGATACCAACCACAATAGCATCCGCTTCCTGGAATAAATCCGCCAGTAGACTAGCTTCAGTCGTTCTTTCTTTTTGTAATGCATTCCATTTCGTCATTCTACTGTTCTCCTGATAATAATTTCTGATAAATCGATTGGTCTTCCTTGGTATAGGTTGAAAAGACAACGGTCATTGTTGAAGACGTGTCCTGCAACCACTTGTTCACGGTATCCATGGCAATACGCGCAGCAGGTTCTTTTGGAAATCCAAACTCTCCTGTTGAAATCCCGCAAAAAGCAATCGATGTAAGTCCGGCTTCTCTTGCGGCTTCCAGACAACTCTTGTAACAACCCGCAAGTAATTGTTCACGAAGCGGCGTTACTTTTTTCCCTGGAGGCAAGAAGGGGCCTACTGTATGGATGATGTACTTCGATGGCAAGTTAAATGCTGGAGTGATTTTTGCTTTTCCAACAGGCTCCTTCTTCCCTTGTTCCTCCATTAAATGATGACAAAAGGAGCGAAGTTGAATGCCTGAAAAAGTGTGAATGGCATTATCGATACAGCGGTGGTTTGGAATAAAACATCCTAGCATCTCACTATTCGCCGCATTCACAATCGCATCGACTTTCAGTTCACATAAATCCCCATAATAGAGTTTGATTTGATCATTTGGTGTTGATAGGCAATCTGCTAATGTCTGCACTCTTGGAGCATGGTATTCTTGTAAATACTCATTCTCAAAAGTGACATATTCTGCAGGCGACCCTTTAGGTTGCCTTACATTTACAAACCCTCGCCAAAGTGTCTTCAACTCTTCTACCGTTTTCCCTTCAACTTCAAGGGATTCTCCTGCTTCCTGCGCCAAAAACTCAATCATTTTCCTGAGCAACTGCTCTTCTTTATGATTATTCATCTTCTAATGCCAAGAATGCTGTTTCATCAACGTCCGTTAATGTCACTAACCAGTGTTCTTCTGGTTTTTCAGAGTTTAATAATTTAGGATCTTCTGTTGCGGCTAAGTTTCTAGCTACGACTTTCCCTGCCAGTGGAGTCACAATGGACATCACTGTTTTACTTGCTTCTAAGCTTAAGATTTCGTCTTCAGCTTCTAATTGGTCATCCATGTTAAATTGAACGAAACCAATCGTACCGACATCATCTTGAAGTTCTGGAGTCATACGAATTGTGTAGTTTTCTCCTTCTTTATCAATCCATAAAAAGTTTGCAAATTTTCTCATTTTATTGTTCTCCTTTATATAATTCAGCGAGTAATTCCACTGAACGTTTTCTCTTTTCAATTGAACCGACGAGTGGAATAAATAAGAGCTCGTCAGGATTAGAGACTGCTCTTAGCGCCTCCATTTGCTCGTAAACTTCACGTGGATTTCCCACGATGAGTCGACTGCGGTTGCTTGCGATTTTCTCATGGTCCCGCTGTGTGAATTCATATTCTTCTACATCTTTTTGGGTTGGGAAGGTATGGAACTCCGTAAAATCCTGTTTTCCAAGCATCCATAAATCTAATGGTTTCGCCATCTCTTCGGCTTCTTCACTCGTGTCTGCAATAACCACAAATACCGCTAGTACAAAGTTACTTGGTTTGCTATGTGTTCCTGCTTTAAAGTTGCTGCGATATTTCTCGGAAAGACTTTTCGCCAACTCCACAGGGTCTTGAGGAATATATGGAAATACACCATACACAAAACTCAACCCTAGAGAGGCCGCAGACTCAATCGACTGACCTCCCATCCCAAGAAGGAACTGTTCAGGAACATTCTCAGCTTCTGGAACGACCACACCTTTACGACGAGCTTCATTCAAATACTGTTGGAGCTTTTCTAACCATTCGGCATATTGTTCTTTAGAATAATGCGACTCTAGGTGACGACCTACAAGCGGCGTACCTGGCGAATTACCAAGACCGATATCCACACGCCCTGGGAATAGTCCTTCTAGCGTTGACATGATTTCCGCCACCTTATAGGGTGAGTAATGCAAACCCATGATTCCACCCGAACCAATATGGATGTTCTTCGTGTGGCTGGCAAGGTACGCAATCACCACTTCTGGAGCACAAATCGAGAGTGCTGGCACATTATGATGTTCACTCACCCAGAAACGATGAAATCCAAGTTCGTCTGCTAATTGCGCCAACTCCAGCGTTTCACGAATAGCCTCTCTACTCGTCTTCCCTTCATCTACGAGGCCGTAATCTAACAGACTAATTTTCACCTGTCTCTCTCCCCTCGTAGTTCGCTTCAAGGCCTCTGAAGAAATCTCTGGCTTCTTTTTCAAGTGACTCTCCAAAGTCCATTAAAGGTACGATATCTTTGAAAGCCGCCTTTGGAATCGCTAATGCTTCAAGGGCTTCTGGTTTAATCGTTAATTGAATCTCTGATTCGTTGCCTTCTTGAATCTTCATGGCAAATTCTGGATCCGTGATAAATGGTGTTGAAAGACCGACTAAGTCTGCATTTTCTAATGCTTCGAGGGCTTTTTCTTTAGAATTAATGCCTCCTGAAGCAATCACTGCTACTCGACCTTTTAAGCGTTCATAGACGACTTTATTAACGAGTTCGCCTTGATGTGGCCCTTTGGCACGAACTTTATTTCTGAAGACATCGTGTCCCCAGCTTGCAATAGCTAAGTAGTCAATGTTCACTTTTTTTAGCGCCTCTTCGAAGAACTCAAGAAACTCATCCACAGTGTATCCAATTTGATTTCCGCGCGTTTCTTCAGGCGTCGCTCTAAAACCTAAAATAAAATCATCTGTGGCATATTCATCAATCACTTCTTGAACCGCCGTTAACACTTCCATCCCGATTCTCGAACGGTCCTCCAACGTCTTACAGCCATATTCATCTGTACGCTCATTAGAGAAAGTTGAGAAGAAGGTTTGGATAAGTAGTCGTTGTGCCGATGAAATTTCTAACCCGTCGAATCCAGACTGAATAGCAATTTGTGCAGCACGGCGATAATCTTCGATAATGCCATGAATTTCTTCTACAGTTAATTCTTTCACTTCATGAGGGAACGGCGATTGTAATGTCATCGCACTTGGGCCATACACATAGCGGTCACGATTTAAGGCATGGCTTGCAAAACGTCCTGCATGCGTTAATTGCAGGATAGCTTTAGCTCCACCTGATTTCATCGCTTTAGCTAGTTTAGTTAAGCCTTCGATATCATCGAGGGAGGCTGCGCTAAATCCATACTCAAAAAGCTGTCCTTGCTTATTCACGTAAGCCGCCCCTGTAATTTGAAGGGCCGCTGAATGTGCACGACGCTCGGCATATTTTAAATCATCCTCTGTAATATGACCTTCTTTCGTTGAAGAGTTCGTCACCATTGGAGAAAGCACAAATCGATTGTCCAATGTGACTCCTTTTTTTAATTTGAAAGGCTTAAATAAAGCTTCTGTTTCTATCACACTTTCACTTCTTTCTACTGTTTTGTTACTTGTAATAATTGTCCTTGCTCAAACCATTCTGCAATTTGTAGGAGAAGGTCTTCTCTTCTCTTTGCAGCAGCGAGTTGCACACCAATTGGAAGTCCCTCTTTGGTGCAGTGAACTGGCAAACTAATCGCTGGTTGACCAGTAATATTAAACCGCTGTGTAAATGGCGTATCGGCTACGCTCTCCTCGAACATTTCCCAGAGCAATTGTTGTTTCTGGTCTTTTGTAAACTCATCGATTCGCATGAGTTTGGACGTTAATTCTGTAGATAACTCATATGGATTAAGACCCGGAGCAGACTTGGCAACCGTTGGTAGTAACAGCAAATCATACTGCTCGTGTAACTGCGCCATCTGATAAGCATAACGATCCCAACTGGATGCTACTTTTGAATATTCCATTCCTGAAATATCCAGTCCACTACGATAAATCGCCCATGTCATCAGTTCCATATCGTCTCGCGTTACTTGACGTCCAATCTGGCGTTCAATATTTTGGAACATCAACGCTGTTTCAACCGCACTGATAATATAAAAACCTTTTTGCAAAGCGATACCGTCGACTGGATCTTTTTGAAGAAGCGTTACAGAGTGCCCATGGTTCTCAAAGAAATTCGCAATCTTCATCACCGCATCCACCGAATCCTTAGAGACCTCTTCTCCAACAGGTGACTGCAATAATACGGATACTTTTAAAGGTTTTAGCTTATCTGGTAGATAAAGTTCCTTGGCGCTTAGTTTCGGCAACGGGAACGGGCTTTCCATTTGGTACTCTTGCAGGTGGAATAATATATTTCTCGTATCTTGGACCGTTTTCGTCAACGCAAAATGAACCGTTGCACCATTCCAGCCACGATATGAGCCTGGACCTGCAATCACACGCCCTCTGGAAGGTTTCAGTCCAATCAAACCATTATGGCTTGCGGGGATTCGGATTGAACCACCGCCATCACTTGCTGCAGCAATCGGCGTGATTCCACTTGCTACAACCGCTGCTGCCCCGCCACTAGAACCACCAGCATTTCGATCAAGATTCACCGCATTTCGAACGGGGCCATGTAACAAGGAGTCACTCACTGTCTTAAAGCCGAACTCCGGCGTATTCGTACGTCCCAAAATAATAAACCCAAGATTTTCTAAGCGTTTGACAAAGTTATCTGTCTGCATGCTTTTTACATCTTTGAATAAACGTGAGCCATAGGTACAAATACTCCCTTTTTGCTCTTGTCCTAGATCTTTTAGAAAGAGGGGCACTCCCGCAAAAGGTTGATTTTTTAAAGAAAAACGTTTTGCTTTTTCTATGGCTTCCTCATATTGTGTATAAACGATAGCATTTAAGGAAGGATTCAATAATGTAGCTTTTTGAATAGACTCTTCAACTAATTCTAGTGGGCTAATTTCTTTTGATATAACCATTTGCCCTAAAGTGGTTGCATCCAAAAACATCTTCCTCCCTCCTCTTCTCATACAATTTAATAACAGGCCATTATAACCATGAATTTAAGCGGATTTCAAAGATAAGATTCTATAAAGACACTAAAAAAAACAACATCAGAAATAATTCTTATTTCCGATGTTGTCTCTTTACTTTTAGGTATCCATTTGACTGTATTTTAAAAGGAAAATTAGTACACAGACTGATAATATAGAAATGAGACTTCCGACTTTCAACCCTGGCGGATCATAAGCCCAAACAATTTCATGTTCACCTCTCGTCAGTGTCACGCCCATAAACAAATCTAGTGATTTTTTCACCTCTTGTTTTTTCCCATCGACCAATACACTCCATCCAGAATGATAAGGGATCGTAAAGGTCGCAAATCCTTGATTCGAATCTGTAACTGTTACATGTGCTTTAACAGTCGAATTAGAGTAAGAATCAATCGTTATAGAATTTTCTTTTTTGGTTTGTTCTAAAGCATTTGCGAGTGTTGGAATATCCAGTTCATAAAATTTAACATCTTGAACATTCCATTCTTTGACCTTTCCTTTTTCAAAAGAGAAATTTAAGGATGAAGCAAGATTTCCATTCCCAATTGGCCAAAGCTGATTCGAATGGAAGCGAACTTCATAAGAATAGTTCGCCCCGTCAAGCATTACTTTAGATTTATTAATATTTCCTGATTGCGATACAGGGATTTGAACAAAATAAAGTTTATTTGGATTCATCGGGATCGTCCATTGGATTTGTGTCTCTTCCTCCTCATTAATCGCCGTAAACTTTTCTCCAGACTGTTCTAGATTTTTAACAATCGGTTTAGGGATAGTGATTTCCTTGAGAGCTGAAGTCGAATTTAATCCAATGACTTCCAATAATTGATTAAGATTCGAAGCTGGAGCATTTTGATTGAAGCGAACATTTCTAGCCGTCGATTCATTGGTTAAAAAGCCTAAGGAGAAAACATATGGATTCTTATATACCGTATATTTTTCAAAGGAATCTTCTTTTAAATACAGGCCTCTCATATCAGGAAAAGCCGATTTCTCATCTCCTGTCATCATCATTCTAGAAACACCAAGCATCGAATCGAGAATGACATTTCGATTGCTATAATTAGCGACTGATTGAGAAGTAGCTAAGCCTAATTGTCCCAACTTTTGAATCAACGAATACTCTAAGCTAGAAGTAAAATGAGAACCCCCATTGTAGCCAAACGCAATCGGAAAATTGGCATAGGAAAGTCCTTTATGAATTTCCATCCGCTGAAAATCATGGCGAGTTTGTCCATATTTTTCGTCAAACTTGGAGGCTAATGTCATTTGCTCTTGTATACTATCGCGACTGACAAAATAAGGAACCCTTCTTAAACCAATAAAGGCGTTTAAAGCGAGTTCAAACAACACAATTCCACTCAATAGCTGATATCTTCTTCGAATATTGATTTTTGGAATAAAAACAATCATTAAAACGATTGTCCAAATGACTAAAGCGAGTATTTTCTGTGAGGCATCTACAATTTTTAGAGAAGTCATTAACGAAGCAACTAGGATACTCCCAAATCCGACAGATGTCACTATTACATGAGTCCAATTGAATTCGGCCTTCCATTTCATTAAGCTCTCTGAAGCAAGCACAAATAGAAACGAATTAGCAATCCAAGAATTTCTAAAATAGAAGCCTACTGGTCTTTGTCCCATATGCCAAATTTGATCTAACCCTTGAATATGAAAAGACAATATCATTGCAACTAGCACAATGGACGCCATGATTTTTTTCCTTAAGGTAATTTCCTGACAGGCATAAAAGGTGAACAACCCAAACAATCCTAGACTCCCTACAAATAGCTGAGGAAGTGCTTGCGGATCTCCCCATTCTTTTTCCCCGAAAGATCCTACGATAAATTTTTGACTCATTAAAACTAAGTCATTAACCGCTTTAAAGGACCATTCAAATGTACTACTAGCGCTGGCTTTGCTTTCTAATAATGCACTGAAAACCGGTAACAGCCAAAATGCAGCCATCCCTACTCCAATGAGAGAAAAAAGAGCTACTCGCATGATTTTTGCAAAAGTTTCTTTCCGCGCTATTTCTTCAGAAAAAGCGATATACATTGTGTATAGAATAATCAAAAGACACATCATATATCCTGTATAGAAATTGGTAATCAAACTCAGTGCTAAAAATACGGGAAGTTTTATGGATTTCTTTCCAAGGAAAATATCCTCAATCCCCAAAAAGATAAAAGGAACATAAACCAAATTATCTAAAAAATTAGGATTATAATGCTGAGAAATGATAAAACCACTTAAAGCATAAGAAGTACATAATCCAACTGCAAGCCAGTATCGTTTCGATACAGCTTGATATTTTTTCTCTATAAAATAACCAAATACCACTCCCATAACTCCAAAACGAATTAAAGGAATGATATAACTGATGACATGAAAACTCGAGATAGGAAAAAGCACATATAAAAAAGTGAACGGACTTAAACTATTAAATCCCCACACACTCGGCATTGCTCCTCCTAATGATTTTTCAAATGACCAAAACAGTCCGCTAAAATCGCCATTCCAAAACATTTTATGTAATCCTATATATAATGGGAAGTACTGTGAAAGAAAATCTCCACTATGAATAGAACTTTTTGAAAAAGGGGTCAAACCTAAACATAGGAAGACCCCCAACATCAATATAAATGGAATAAGAAATAACGAACTATACTTTAATTTCAATTTTGAAATTGTCATTACAGTCTACTCCTACTGGATTAAATCCACTTTTTATAAATTGCAACTCCGTAAATTACGATAGAGAAAATAGAAATGATTAATCCTGCCATAAAGCCATCTGGTAAATAGGTCATCTCAATAGTATGTTCACCAGAAGTAATTGGAAAGGCTAATAAACTATCCCAAATTTTCTTAGTTCCAACTACTTTTCCATCTACCTTCACTGTCCATCCTTTATCATATGGAATACTTGTCATCATCCAAGTACTATCATCCGTAATATTTACAGTTCCTTTAAAATTACTTTGATTCCAGTGTTCTACTTTTAAACCTTGGCGTTGTCGTTCTTCGATAATGCGATTTGCTAAAGTGCCGTTCGTTCTTGCTAGACGTAAGCCTGAAAGGTTAAATTCTTCATTCGAATCAATTTCAATCGTCAAATCTACTGCTTTTCCAAGTGAGTTGTGAGCAATTTGAATTAATTGTGCTTGTTGGAATTTATTTTGGAAATCATAACTATTTCCATTCAGCAAAATTCTAACGTTATTTTTATTCGAATGAGAAAGAATCTGAGGAATCGATACCCAATAGTCTTCAGAAGACTGAGGAACTAAATGATACGTAATTTTTCCTGGTTTTGAAGAATCAATTCGTCGATACGTTTCAGGTTTTGAAGAATCAAACACTTCCATATTTTCTAATTGCACATCATTGGCAGCTAGAATCGTTAAGTAAGACTCACTCGTTTGTCCCATTGCTTGAACAATTTTATTATGGTTTTGAATAGGTTGATGATTTTCAAGTTTAACCTTCGTCGTATCATCATTCACTCCAAATGCAATTGGTAAAATTGGACCACCTTGATAAGTAATCGTTCTAATTGCTTCAAACACAGGTTCTTTAGTCGTAATATCTTTTCTGGTTACCATATTTCCAAATACATACATTTTAGAGGTATCCGGATATTCCTTCGTATATACAGGTTTTGGAGCCACTAAATATTTCACAGAGAATAGCGCATCTTGGAAAGGCGTTCCTTGATAATAAGTGGTAGCATTAATCCCGTTATTTCCTAATCGGTCAAATAAATCTCTCGTACTATTTTCTAAGTTAGAACTAAATACAGATAAGCCTGGATAGTCCACCATAAATGGATCATTTTTACTTAAATTAAATGATTTATTAATACGATAAAAATCAGAATGATCTGGTCTAATCGGATTAATCGCCTCTTTTAATTGAAGTACCGCATCATGATACTTATAGGCATCTGTATACCCCACTCTAGACTGAACAATAGCCGCATTTGCCGTCAGTTCAACCACCGTGAGAGCTGCAATAACGACCCATGGTTTCTTTACCTTTGTCCAGAATAAAGCAAGAAGGATAATCATATAAATTCCGATTGTGGCTATGCGTTGCCAAACCGTCAAGAATGAATGAGTTTGATACTGAACAATCACAAAAATAATGGCCATACCGACAAATAAAATACTCGCTTCTTTTGGAGTAAAACGTTCCATTTCTCTTAAACTTAAATAAGAAAGATAAATCAAGAAGAAAGCAATAATCCATGAAAAACGATAGAAGAATCCGGCCGGGTTTTGACCCATATGCCATAATTTACTTGTAAACTCATGGGCACATGAAATGAGGAAAATCGTTAACACAAATCCTGCAGCAATCTTGCCCCATTTTGTAATTTTATTAGAAACAAAATAGTAAATAGTCCCTAAAATACCTAAACTTGCAACATAAATATTTGGCAAGTTTGGTCCAGCTGGCCACGATTCATTGTCGAAAGCCCCTAAAAATAATTTAGCCAAAATTTCTAAAGGATTGATTTGCAAAGTCCATTCAAATTTTAAGGAGCTTTGTAATCCACCTTTTGTAGAAACTAAACTAATAATAATCGGCAATAGAATGACTGCAACCATCCCTACTGCAATAATGGAAGCACTCGCTAATTTCAACAAACGTTCAAACGTAATTTTGAAGTTCGTAAACTCTTTAGAGCGGATAATATAAAAGAATGCATAAATCACCACAAAGATACAGGTCATATAGCCCATATAGAAATGAACAAACAATGCAAGAGCAAGCATTCCAATATAGCCCTTAGGAGATTCATTATCTAAAACTTGTTCAACTCCGATTAATACAAGTGGCAAGACAATCATACCATCGTAAAAAATAGGGTTCATTTGATAACTAACATTAAACCCATTTAATGCATAGATTGTCGCTACAATTGGTAATAAATAGGCTTTTTTCTTTAAGCCATCATATCGCTTTACTAAAAAGTGCGTCATTGTTAGACCCATCGTTCCATAACGTAAGGCAATGGTCACAGGAACAACCCATTGGAAATTCTCTTCAGAAAACAATAGAAACAGAAAATTAAAAGGACTCAATAAATTAAATCCCCAAATTCCAAGCATTCCTCCTCCAATCGACTTAGAGAACGAATAGAAAAAACTGCTCCAATCTCCATTTAAAAATAAATGTTTAAAATAGGCATAGAGACCAATATATTGTGCATTAAAATCAACCGCCATTAATGATTTAGCACCAAAAGGGAAAAATCCATCTATGATCCAAGCTACGAGCATAATTAGCATCGGAGCTAGGAAACTAGCTAAATAGACTTTTTTCTTAGTTGTCATTTTGCTCTCCTTTCTGTGTCATGTTGGTTTGATCCACAAGATAATGAGGGCGTTTTTTAACTTCGTAATAAATTTTTCCAATGTATTCACCTAACACGCCGATAGAAATCAGTTGAATTCCTCCAAAAAGAACTACTGAAAAAATAGTTGTGAAATATCCACTAACCATCGTGTCAGGGGCTACAAAATATTGTACAAATGACCACAATACATAAGCGACTGAAATCATTAAACAGAAAAGACCTAAGTTAATACACATTCGCAATGGTTTGTCATTGAAAGATAAAATCCCTTGAATAGCATAATTCAACGAAAACTTCAATGAGTACTTGGTTTCTCCCACTGTACGCACTTGATTTTCATATTCAATTACTTTTTCTTTGAAGCCAATCCAAGAAAAAATTCCTTTAGAAAAACGGTTATATTCTTGTAAAGATAAAATGGCACGAACGGCTTTACGACTGAATAAACGGAATTCTGATACTCCATCCATTAATTCAATGTCCATCATCTTATTGGCTAATTTGTAAAAATGTTTTGCTAAAAACGTACGGTGCGGTTTCTCTCCTGTCCGTGTACGTCTCGCGCTAACAACATCATAGCCTTCTTGATAAGCAGCAATCATCTTAGGTAATAGTGCAGGTGGATGTTGTAAGTCTCCATCCATTAATATCACAGCTTCCCCAGTTGCGTATTCAAGACCTGCTATCGTCCCAGCTTCTTTACCAAAATTTCTACTAAAACTAATGTATTTTACGCGAGAATCTGCATCTGCAATGGCCAGCATTTTCTCAAAGGTACGATCTTTACTCCCGTCGTTAATAAAAATTAATTCAAATTCAGCTTGTGTGATTTGATTAATTTCTTTTACTAAAGCATCATACATTTTTTGAATCATATTTTCTTCGTTATAAAATGGAATTACAATCGATAATTTCATTGATTCATTCCCCCAATCCTTAAAAAATTCGCTATCCTTATCATATCATTTTTTCATGAGTAGTGCTTCCAAAAATGAATATTTTTATAAAAAAAGAGAAGCAACCTTCGATAAAAGGTCACTTCTCGTATAAAAAGACTAGATTTCTTTTAAATTTTCAATCAATAAATTGGTTCCCAATAACCCGAGTAGCAATATGCTAAAGACCACTATAAAGCAGACCATAAAAAATTCTTCTGGCAAAGCTAAAATAATAGGATCTTTTTTGGGATCAAAAATCCAAGCATCATTGTTAAAAAACAGCTCATGAAATTTAATAAACAATGTATTAAAAAAGCTTGCAATACCAACACAAACGAAAATCGGTACGAGAACTAGCCACCGAATTGGCCTTCTCAAAAGCCATGTTAGACGCCTTTGTTTTAAGGACCGAATTCCAAAAAAGCTGACTAAACCAGATGAAAGGAATATCGCAAAATTAATAAAGAATAGCCTTTTGACTTCAAAAAAATGAAATAAGCCTTGCTGAGAACTCGTAAAATTACTCATCACCAGTGAATCATTCAACGGATTCGTCAAATATCCTATCAGTTCATGATAATTTGTTTTAAGAACATCCGCACTGTATCCAGTCATTTTTTCTACTTCAAACCACTGAATAGACCAATGGTATAGAGGTTCGAAAAAGATCACAAAGGTAATTCCTAAACTTAACCAGAATAAAAATAGAGCAGTAGCGACCCCCCATTTTTGAACTCGATAAGGTCTCATTAAATGTTCCATTTACTCAAATCCTCTACTAAATGGGTTGGTTGTTCCTCTACGTTCAACAATGTTTCTCTTGTAGAAAATCCAGTTAAAACCATAATTGTATCCATTCCATATTGAATGCCTGCTTGAATATCTGTTTGATAATTATCTCCAACCATGGCAATGTCTTCTTTTGAAAAATGTGAGTTAGGAAACTTCGCATTAAGATAGTCTAATGCTGATTCCATAATGATACTACTTGGTTTACCAATAACAATCGGTTCGACTTGGGTAGCTACTTTTAAGAATCCAGTTATTGCTCCTGAACCAGGAACAGGGCCTTTTTCACTCGGTAAATTGGAATCGATATTTGTAACAATATAGGTTGCTCCACCTCTAATAGCTAAAGTCGCTTTCTCTAAATCTTTATAAGTAACATTTCGATCTAAGGACTGTAGGACTATTTCCGGATTTTCTGAATCCAGTGTAAAGCCAGCTGCTTTTACTTGATTCTTAATCGCTTCTTCTCCGATTACCATTATACGTTCTACAGGATAATGTGCTTTTATATAATCGACTGCAGCAACACCACTTGTATAGACTTCTGAGGCTTCAATATTTGTTCCATAATTTTCACGCAAGTTTTGAGCCACTTGTTCAGGAGTTTTCGTCGCATTATTTGTTACGAATAAAAACGGGATATTGGCTTCCTGTAGTCTTTTAATAAAAGCTTCTGCAGTGGGAATACGTTCTTTCCCCTTATACATAGTTCCATCTAAATCAATAAAATACGCTTTATACATTTATTTCCCTCTTTGTTGGTTCTCTCTAATATGAAATCCTTTTTTCTGAGGATTTTTAACGACACTTTTCTTCACCTTGCTACTTGAAGATTTTTCAACTTCTTTCATTGAGAAATGTTGCGAATTTGATTTCTTCGTTTTCGGTTTAAACGTTTTATCTCCATATTCCTTCATTGTCTCTTTTGGAATAAATTCTTTTAGATTAAAATCTTGTTCTTTTTTATTTCGTGGATTTGTTTCATTATTGCGACGCTTTTGACGATTTTGAGATTTCTCTTTGAATTTACGGTTTTGTTGATTTCTCGCAGGAGCATCTAAATCTACTGGACTAAATACATGCTCTCGTCTTGGATTATTTTGGCGTTTTCTTTGAGAACTTCTCTCACGTCTTGGTCGTTGTGGTTTTTCTTCCTCAAGAACAGGTTTGTGTTTTGCCTCAGGATCTCTTTCTAATACAAAATACTGACAGCCAAAATTGCAATATTCCAAAATATACTCTTGTAAATAATCAATATCTCTATCTGGTGTTGCTAATTTATGAGAATGTTTAAAGAAGCCCTTTAATCGTAATTTTTCATGGCCCCAATCCCCTACAATATAGTCATAACGCTCAAAAATATCGTTATATCGTTCATTGAATGCTTCAATATTAAAGCCGTTTCTATAATCTTCAATGATTTGGTAATGTACCTCATCGACCAAAATTGTCTTTTCGTCCACTACCACCGCTCTTTTTGGTTCTTCTTCAGGATTCGTCACAATTTCTTGCAAAACTTGACTCAATTCATCTGAAAGCGTCTCTACGGTTTTCTCAGTCATGATAGTTCCTTTCTTTAAAAATTAATTCTTTTTCAATAATCGTTCTTAATAAATCTGGATATAATATTTGGTTGATCCCTTTTTCTTCAATCATCGGGAAAAAAGGAACAAAACGCATATGGTCTGGGCACACAAATGTAATGATTTCATCGTCTGCTAAAACTTTTCCATCGACGATAATTTCTTCACCCTTTTTAGAAAAACCAGTATATAAGATCTCTCCAAATAGTTTACCACGAAAACCATATCCGCGAATAGCTTTTTCTAGTAATTCTGGTTGTTGTTCTTCAAAAACTCGGAGTAATTGTTTGAAATTTTTTACAGAAAATTGACTTTTATTTAAGTGAATCGGATGAGGCATACAGTCATGTAAATCAAACTTCGTTAATGCTCCCTTCTTAAACTCATGCACGAAGAGACCAGTATACGTAATTGCAATTGGAATCCCTGTTTGCCTAATCATGGCTTCAAGGGAAAGTTGTGCCAAGTCTCTTACTGAATAATCTGGAATCTGACGAAGAACAATATTTTCTTTGAGTAATTTGATTCCTTCTTCTAGGTAGATTTTTCCTTCATCAGCGGCAGGATCCTCTTTTAGCGTTTCAACTTCAATCATACTTTCTTCTAAAGGAATGAGCTTTTCTTTCTTAGTTTTTAAATGGAGCTCTCCAATGTAAGCACCATATTTGAACCCACCCGTTAAGAGTGTTTGGTTTACCCTTTTTCCTTCTTTAAATAAATGATGTGTGTGTGCTCCAAGAATCACTTGAATTTCTGGATACGATTCGGCTATCAAGGTATCCAAATCAATACCTAAATGGGATAAAAGGATAATTTGGTGTCCCTCACTAGCAAGTCTAGGAACTAATCTTTCGAGCGTTTTTAAAGGGTCTTCAATCCAATATCCATTCGGTTCATAACTTTCTGGATAGGAAGCTGTCAGCCCTAGTATCGCAATACTACACTGATCAATTTTTTCGAATTGGATTTCAGTTGCATAAGGCGGTGTTTCGCCTGTAGATTGCCACTTCACATTAGAAATAACGACTTTAAAATCCTTTTCCTTATAAGCTCCTTCTAATTCTTCTGGAGTATAAGCAGTCCCCTCATTATTTCCTAGTGTTACAAAATCTATTTTTTGCTGGTTCAAAATGGTCGACGCAATTTGACCATTTTTTGCTTCCACAAGAGGATGAACTCGATCAATCAAGTCTCCTAAATCAACTGCCCAAACAGTGTGACCTAATTCTTCAAGTTCTTTCCTTCTGGCCCTCATAAAATTCGTTTGCGTTTTTAACGAATGAAAATTTGAGTGCATATCATTCACGTGAAGAATCGTTAAATCACTCATCAATTTCCTCATGACTAGCATTATTAAACAAGGTTGCTTCAGTCATTTTTTGTAAGTCTTTCGGTGCCAATTCCATTTGCAAACCACGCTTTCCCGCTGAGATGCGAATAGTCTTATGGTGCATCGCACTCTCCTCAATAAAAGTTGGAAATTTCTTTTTCATACCGATGGGAGAGCAGCCTCCGCGCACATACCCTGTAAGAGGTTCGAGCTGATCTAGAGATAGTAATTCAACTCTCTTATTCCCTGAAATTTTTGCCACCTATTTTAAATCTAATTCCTTATGAGCTGCAATACAAGCAACTAGATGCCCTGTTCTATCCCCTGTTAACACAATCGTTTTATACACTTCTTCAACAGGAATTCCCATTCCATCTGCAGCATGAAGCGCATCTAAATGAGCGGTATCTACATCATACTCATGAATAACATAGGGGATCTTGGCTTGTTCTACCATTCTTACAGCATTTGTTTTGATTACTTTTTTCTTTTTCACGTGAAATCACTCCTTCTTTTATTCTACCATAAGGAGCATTCTAAATAAAATTCCGTTTGACATAAAAAACAACATCCCCTAAGAAAAACTTAGGGGATGTTAGATTAACCTAATAAGTTTAATCGACGAATAAAATCGTCATTGGACTTTGTTTCTTTCAACTGTTTCACTAGTTGCTCACTTGTCTCAAGTCCATCACCCTTAATCGAATGACGCACTTTCCAAATCACATCAATGATCTCTTTTGAAAGTAACATTTCTTCTTTACGCGTTCCTGAGCGCTTAACGTCAATCGCAGGAAACACTCTTCTTTCTGCAAGTTCTCTTGAAAGATGAATTTCTGAATTTCCAGTTCCTTTAAACTCTTCATAAATGACATCATCCATTCGACTTCCCGTTTCAACTAAAGCAGTCGCTAAAATCGTCAAACTTCCGCCTTCTTCAATATTTCTAGCCGAACCAAAGAATTTTTTAGGGCGATAGAAAGCAGCAGGATCAATCCCCCCGCTTAAAGTTCTTCCTGAAGGTGGAATCGTTAAATTATATGCTCTAGCCAATCGTGTCAAGCTGTCCATTAAAATAATGACATCTCTCCCGTCCTCCACTAGTCGCAAAGCACGTTCCAATACTAATTCACTAATCTTAATATGATTTTCTGGAAGCTGATCAAACGTTGAATAAACCACCTCAGCATTTACTGTTCGTTCAATATCTGTTACTTCTTCTGGTCGTTCATCAATTAATAAAATAATCAACTCAGCATCTGGATGATTTGTCGTAATTCCATTAGCAATTTCTTTTAATAAACTTGTCTTCCCTGCTTTTGGTGGAGCAACAATCAAGCCCCTTTGCCCAAAGCCAATCGGACAAATTAAATCAAGCATTCTAGAGGAGATTCGCCCTCTTGTTGTTTCCAAAATCATTTGCTTTTCTGGATAAAGTGGTGTAAGTCCTGGGAAATGATCTCTTTCTTTTGCCTCTTCGGGATCTTTTCCATTTACAAATCCCACTTGCATCAACCCATTGAACTTCTCTCCTTGGCGAGGAGGACGTGCAGTTCCACTCACTAAATCTCCATTTCGAAGATCAAAGCGTCTGATTTGAGAAGAAGAAATGTAAATGTCTTCTTGACTACTTGAGTAGTTGATGGGTCTAAGGAATCCAAAAACCTCTGCACGATTAATATCCAAGACCCCTTCTACTTGAAAAAATCCTGTAGCTTCTTCTTGGGCGCGAATAATCGCAAGTGCCAATTCCTTTTTATTCATCTGACCGTAATAAGGAATTTTATAATGTTTAGCAAAGCCGTACATCTCTTTTAAAGTCTTTTCTTGCAAACTTTGCAAGGTTACAGTTTCTACTTGTTCTGGCATATTGTCCCTTCTTATTCTTCAATCATCGTAATATCAGCACCTAGAGCTTGAAGTTTCTCAACAATATTTGAATAACCTCTAAGAATATGTTCAATATTAGAAATTTTAGTCGTTCCTTCAGCCATTAATCCCGCGACTACAAGTCCAGCTCCAGCACGAAGATCACTTGCAGCAACTTCTGCACCTACTAGAGGCGTTGGTCCTTCAAATGTAATAATATCTTCAATCACTTTTCCATGGGCTCCCATACGATTTAATTCTGGAACATGCCCAACACGTTTTGGATAAATGGTATCTACAATCATTGCAGTCCCGTTTGCTTTCATAAATAATGGCGTAATCGTTTGTTGCAGGTCTGTTGCAAATCCTGGATACGGCATAGTCTTAATATTTACTGCCTTAAGATTTGTAGAAGGATAAACAAAGATATCATCTTCTCCAACTTCCATCTTGACGCCCATCTCATCCATCTTTGCAATGAGACTTTCTAAGTGTTCAAAAATGACATTTTTAACACGAACTCCTTCTCCAACTGCTGCGGCAACTGATAAATAAGTTCCAGCTTCAATACGGTCAGGTATAATTGTATGACTACATCCGTGGAGTCTTTCTACCCCTTCCACACGAATCATACTTGTTCCTGCCCCTTTAATATTGGCACCCATTTTATTTAACAGTGTCACGACATCAATAATCTCAGGTTCACGAGCGGCATTCTCAATAATCGTTTTTCCTTTAGCACGAACAGCAGCTAATAAAACGTTAATGGTTGCCCCTACAGAAACAACGTCCATATAAATTTTTGTTCCTACTAGGCCTTCTTCATCGGTTGATAAATAGATTGCCCCATCATGATCTACTACATTGGCACCTAAAGCTTTGAATCCTTTTAAATGTTGATCGATTGGTCGTGGTCCTAAGAAACACCCTCCAGGAAGTCCTACCACACCTTCTCCAAACTTCGCAAGAGTTGCTCCCATAAAATAATAAGAAGCTCTCATACTTTGGATTTTTCCTCTTGGCATTGGGATGGATTTCATTTCCGTTGGATCAATGGTCAATGTGCCATCTACATATTCTGTTTTCACGTTAAAATCATTTAAAATCTCAATTAATGCTGCAACATCTTGGATGTCTGGTACACCTTCTAATACTACTGGTTCTTCGGCGATAATAGCAGCCGGAATTAAAGCTACTGTACTATTTTTTGCTCCACTAATGGTCACTTCACCTTTTAATGGTTTCCCACCGTTAATGACTAATTTTCTCATACTAAAATTCCTTTCACTAAATCTTCTCAGTTATTATACCATGTTCCTATAAGAATCTGCTATATTTTAACCATTTACAGCAATTGTTAACCTGTATAAAAAATACAGTTGACAATCAATTGAAATCTGTTACACTTAAAAACATGAGTATTGACGAAAGGAGGCTATTATGAGTACTAAACAGGAAGTTTTACGTCTATTATATAGCACCGTAGACAAACCCCTTTCTGGACAAGATATCGCTGACCAATTGAAACTTTCTCGAACCGCAGTGTGGAAAGCTATTCAGCAATTAAAAAAAGACGGTTACGAAATTACCTCAAGCACAAAAGTAGGTTATCAATTATCCAGACAGACAGATTTGTTAACCCTTGAAGGCATTCGGACTTATCTAGGTGAACAATTACAAGATTGGGATATTCAAGTCTTTGAAACAACCACTTCAACCAATGATTTAGCTAAAAACTATGGTGCTTCAGGAGAAAGGGTTCCAACCTTTTTTATTGCCGAAGAGCAAACTGCAGGACGTGGTCGTCTCGGAAGAACCTTCCTCTCCCCTCCCAAATCTGGTTTATACATGAGCATCTGTATTTTTCCTGAAGGTGATTTGGATAGTATTTCATTAATCACTTGCGCTACGGCTGTTGCCGCAACGCGTGCAGTAGAATCTTTCATTCACGAAACCGTCGGAATTAAATGGGTAAACGATCTCTACTACCACGATAAAAAGATTGCTGGCATCTTAACAGAGGCGGTAACAAATATTGAAGCTCAAAGGGTGGATGCGTTGATTGTTGGCATGGGAATTAATTTGCATATCGACGACGCCATTATTCCAGAGGACTTAAAACCAATTATCGGATCCCTCTTTTCACCGCAAGAGATTCCCAAAAGTTTTAGCCGCAACGAATTTGTAGCTCGTTTCCTTAAAGAATGGAATCAATGCTACGAGGCCATCAATTCGGGTAAGCGTGACTTCATGGAAGAGTATAAATCTCATTCGATTATTGTCGGAAAGAAAATCAATGTCATTAGCGGTATGAAAACATACCCCGCAACTGCAAAAAGCGTGGACAATAACGGTCATCTCATTGTCCAAACGGACGATGGATCCATTCATTCATTATCATATGGCGAAGTAAGTATTCGCCCAGAAAATTAAATCATTAGGAGTTAAACACATGAAAAAATTATCAATTCAAACAATTGTACTTGCTGCACTCTTTGGTGCACTCTGTTACGTATCTAGCTACTTAAAAATCCCGATTGGACCAGTACCATTCTCAGCACAAACTGCTACAGTTATTTTGGCATCACTACTCTTGCCACCAGTTGCTGCATTTGCTGCTCAATTTATTCACTTCCTATTACTTTTCTTATTAGGAGGAGGAACTGCATTATTTATTTCTCCATCATTTGGTTTTGTAATTGGATTTATGGTTGCTGCACCTGTCATCTCATTTATTGGAAACCGTATCAATAATATTTTTGGATGGGTTCTGGCCGCACTTGTTGGTGAAGTCATTTTCTACGTCATCGGAATTCCTTATATGACCTTTGTACTCTTAAGCATTAAAATGCAAGAACTAAGTCTTCAACAAATCCTTGGCTTCGGTTTATATCCGTTCATTCTTCCTGATTTAGGAAAATTAGTCATTGCAGTCTTTCTTGCAGATCGTATTAAAGTTCTTACAAAAAAACACAATTAAAAATATAAAAAATAAGCTAGGCTTAATGCCTAGCTTATTTTTTTGTGTATTCTGACTAACCCCAGAATTTAACTCCTAGTACGTGTCCTAAGAACGCAAAACCGATTCCGGCAACTAATAGAAGAACGATACAACGTAATGGCGTCCATTTTTTACGCGCTAATAAGTAATATAGTCCTAAAGTAATTCCAAGTGGAATTAATTTTGGTAATACACCATCTAAGATTGTTTGGATAACAATTGGTTTTTCACCGTTTGCGATTTGAATCCCTAATTTAGTACCACCGTAAAGACTTGTTAGCGCCCCTACCACGAATACTCCAAGGATTGAAGCAGCACGAGTGAATTCTTTGGCATTTGCTGTAAAGATACCAATTGCATCTGTTCCTAAATTATAAGACCAGTGCATTAACCAGTAACGAATTGCAAATTGTGCAATATTGAATACTGCCAAGAATAGTAATGGTCCAGCGATGCTTCCTTGTAAAGCAAAGTTTGAAGAAATACCGGCTACGATTGGAACTAATGTGAACCAGAATAAAGCGTCACCGATACCACCCAATGGTCCCATTGCAGCAACACGTACCGCACGGATTGTTTGAATATCTGCTTTGTTTTGTTCAAGAGATAATACAATCCCCATTACGAATGTTACTAAGAATGGGTGAGTATTAAAGAACTCTAAGTTATGAGACATTGATGCAGCTAAGTCATCTTTGTCTGTGTGGATTTTTTCTAACCCTGGTAAAATACCGTATAACCAACCAGCTGCTTGCATACGTTCATAGTTGAAAGAAGCTTGTAGGAAAATTGAACGCCATGCCATTTTATTTAAAGTCGCTTTATCTAAGCGTGGAGCAGGCGTTTGGTTTTTATAAGAATCTGGAATATTATATGCCATCTTCTTCACCTCCATCGTTCACAATGCTAGCACCAGCTGTTTTGAATTTTGTATGGATTTGGAAATCCCAGTATGCAATTGCAAAACCAACAAACGCTAATAATACTAATGCAGAGCCACCTAAGCTTTCACTTGCAGAAACAATGTTTGCTAAAGCAAAACCTAAGAAGTAGAAGCCCCATAGTTCTTTAGAAACCATTACTTTAAGTAAGATTGCAAACCCAACAAAGCGCATCATACCCCCTGCTGCACCTAAACCAGCCATAAACCATTCAGGAATAGATTTCGTTAAAGTATCCCCGATTGTTTGTCCACCGATAAAGAATAATACAACTACAAGACCAAAGATAGCCCCAAGAGCAGCCATCGCTAAGTAGTTCAAGCGAACAATACCTTTTGGATTAGCATCATGTGCATATCCATCGGCTACTGCCATCATTGGTGACATTAAAGCAAAAATCAAAGTAACGCCATATTGACCTAAAAGTGCAAATGGAACAGCCGCACCTACTGCAGCAGCTGGATCTAATTTAAGACTGATAGCCAAAACTGTCGCCATAATTCCACCGATTACGGCATTAGGTGGTTGTGCCCCACCGACTGGCATGTTACCGATTGTCATTAATTGATAAGTACCCCCAACAATTAAACCAGTTTGGAGATCTCCCAAAATAGCTCCAATCACAGGACCCATAACGATTGGTTGATAAAGTGATTCTAAAAAGCTAAATTGGTCAATCGCAGCTACAAACGTTACTAGGAATACTAATAAAATTTGAATAAAACTTGCTTGCATATTCATTGACCCCTTTTATAAATATAAATTATTGAAATAATTTCGATACGTCTTCTTTTCCTTCAGTTGGAACTTTCTGAATTTCAAGTTCGACTCCTAACTCTTGCAGTTTCTTAAATGCAGCTACATCTGCATCATCCACTGCGACAACACCTGCAACTTGACGTTTACCCTCCGCCATATGCATGTTCCCAATGTTGACTTTTTTAATCGGTACCCCCCCTTCTACTAGTTTTAAAACGTCTTGTGGATTTTCACAAATAATGAAAATCAACTGACGATCTGCTGCCTTACCGATGATGTTAATCGTTTTTTCAATCGTGAAGTAACGAGTCTGTGCACCAGCAGGAGCAGCCATATCCATCAACCCTTGACGCATCGGATCTCCCGCCACTTTGTCATTGGCTACTAATAATAGGTTGGCCCCTAAATAAGAAGACCATTGAGTCGCCACTTGACCATGGATTAAACGATTGTCAATTCGTGTTAATAAAATATTTGGCATTGTTCGCTCTCCTTTCATAAAAAGCTAAGTTCATTATATCTAATTCTAATCATTTTTGGAAGCGTTTAACAAAAAATATTTTTAATATTTTCTTCATCGTTTCTTCTTTATCGTTTTCATTCATTCTTTCAATAGAAAAAAGAATGATATGTTTTAAATCCCCCCCATTTTTTAACATGTTTTTTATATAAAAAGGCTCTTTGTCAAATAGTGTTGATGAAGA
>NZ_KV790852.1:0-7755 GCF_001807725.1 Granulicatella sp. HMSC31F03
TTATTTTCCTGTCTACTTGACAGGGTGCACTTCAAAGTGAATTTCGGGAAATTAATCAGATGAAGGTTGAAATATATGCTATACTATTGACAAATAAAGCATTTCGAGGATTCTAATATGAATATTGAGCCATTAAAAAGAGAATTAGAGGAAGAAATTAAACATAGAAATTACGATTCATTGGTTTATGTATTATTTGATGAATCTAATACCACGCTATTTGCAGTACATCTTTTCTATAAAAATCATTTATTTATGGTGAATAGTAGAGATGATAGATCTTATGTTTTAGGAAAGACATTTGAATTTACAAATTTCATTGATGCAAAAGAGAAGTTTTTCAATATTTTAGACTTTATTGTTCGAGAAGGTCGTAGAGAGGTAGCTAAACACGGAAGTTATATGTATTCTTCTCCATTGTGGGATGATTATAAAAACTAAGAATCAAAAAGGAATTAGGCAGCATTCACTGCTTAATTCCTTTTTCTATACATAAAAAAACTCGAGCCTTCAAAACGAAAGCTCGAGTGAAAGTTTGATAACTTACGATTACCCGTTGAATGTACGAACAGGTGTCACTAATTGAATGAAGCTATGTGGAATACCAGAATGGTCTTCTTTTAGTTTCAATGTGAATGGACGGTTTGATTCTAAGAAGTTGATGACAGCTTCTGAAGAACCGAATAATTTCAACGCTTCTTTTAAGTAGTCAGGGTTGAATGAAATTTCAAGTGGAGCTCCTTCGAAGTTTTCCACAGCGATTTCTTCTTCAACCGTACCCACTTCAGGAGATTTACCTGTTAATAGAATGCGTTCCGGAGAAAGTGTTAATGTCGCGATATTGTTTTTATCCGTATGTGACATTAATGAAGCACGTTCTACAGCTGCTACAAGTTCGCTAGCAACGACTGTAATGGAAGTGTTCGCTCCGTCGTTAATTAAACGGTCTGTATCAGGGTACATTCCTTCTAATAAACGAGAGTAGAAGGATAATGTTTCTGTTTGGAACAAGATTTGATTATCTGTAATCGCAAAATCGATTGTTTCTAATCCGTCGATGATACGAGATAATTCTAATAATGTTTTACCAGGTAATGTCATTTCAAATGTCAATGCATCACTTCCAGCTGGCATTTGTAGTGGAATGATACGTTGGCTTAAACGGTGAGAGTCAGTTGCGACTGCTTTTAATTGGTTGTCTTTAATCACCATATGAATCCCAGTTAAGATCGGACGAGATTCTGCAGTTGAAACGGCAACCGCTGTTTGTACAATCACTTGTCTAAATAATGGAACAGGAATTGTAATCACATGATTTTTTTCAATTTCTGGTAATTGTGGATAATCCACTGCTGATAATCCATTTAATGTAAATGATGCATTACCTGCTGTAATCGTTGCTTGTAATTGATCGTTTGTTTCAAGTGTAAATACATTTAAAGGTAATTTTTTAACGATTTCTCCAAAGAAACGAGCAGGGAGAACGATGCTACCTGGTTCTTGGACTGTTAATTGTAATTCTTCGTCTTCGATAGGTAAGAATACTTCGATAGAAACTTCTGAATCACTACCTGTTAATGTTAAACCTTCTTCACTTGCAACTAATTTAATCCCAGTTAAAATTGGAATCGTTGTTTTTGATGGAATCGCACGTTGAACATCGACTAGATTTTTTAAAAATCCTTGTCTGTTTACTGAAAATTTCATAACTTCCTCCTTTTGGATGTCCTTTTATATTTAATTTATTTATTAAAAAAATAGTAATAGTAGTAGGGGCTGTGTATTTTGTGGAAAAGTGAAGAATCCCTACAGCTCTTTCATTTTTGTTTGTGGATAACTATTGTGGATAAACAGCTTGAATTTTTTGAGTTATCCACTGACTACTGATGAAGCAATCCTTTAATTTCATTAATGACTTGAGTTGTTTCACTATTTTCTTTTACTTCTAAGCTGATTTTTTCATAAGCATGAAGAACGGTTGAATGGTCTCTACCAAAGTCAGATCCAATTTTTTGTAAAGAACTTCCTGTTAATTCACGTGAAAGATACATGGCGATTTGACGAGGTTGAACCATTGTTTTCGTTCTCTTTTTCCCTTTAATATCTTCAACAGTAATATTGTAATATTTGGCAACAGCACTTTGAATATCATGAATCGATAGTAATTTCTCTTTACCACCTGGTAGGAGATTTTTCAAAGCTTCTGCGGCTAAATCTGTTGAAATATCTTCACCAACCATCACAGAATAAGCTTGAAGACGCATTAGGGCCCCTTCCAACTCACGTACGTTTGATTGAATATGTCCTGCTACATAGCTTAGTACATCGATTGGAATATTAAATCCAAGGGATTGTGCTTTATTTTGTAAAATCGCAATCCGAGTTTCTAAGTCTGGTGGAGTAATATCCACAGGAAGACCAGAAACGAAACGAGAAACAAGTCTTTCTTGAAGTGCTTTAATTTCTGTTGGTTGTCGGTCACTAGTAAGTACGATTTGTTTTTGGTTATTGAATAAAGCATTAAAAGTATGGAAGAATTCCTCTTGTGTTGCTTCTTTTGCTGCTAAAAATTGAATATCATCGACTAGTAAAATATCCACATTTCGATAACGATTGCGGAATTCTTGTGGTGTCTTTGATCCAATGGAAGCAATCATTTCATTCATAAACTCTTCACTGGTTACATATTTAACACGTGCTGTTGGATGATTCTTCTTATAATCATTCCCAATCGCTTGCATTAAATGGGTTTTTCCAAGACCTACACCCCCATAGAAAAAGAGTGGGTTATAAGCCGTTCCAGGGTTTTCCGCTACATATCGAGCAGCAGCCGTAGCCATTTGGTTCCCTTTCCCGATAATGAATGTATCAAAAGTGTATTTTGGATTTAAATGAGAATCCTCTTCAATCACAGTTGGAGAAGGATGACTTAATCCAGTCGTTTGTGTTTCTTCTATATTACTGTTGTTTGATTGAAAAGAAGAAATCGCTGGTTCGAAATCAGACTCTGGTGTAATAAATCTAGGTTCAAATGATTGTCTGAAATAGTCGTACCCAAATTCAATAATGTCTCTTAATAAATTATCTTGCCAATATCTGGCAAATGTTTGAGAAGGGACTTTAATATAAAGAATATTTTTCTCGATACGAACAGGTTCAGCGGGTTTTATCCAATGGTTGAATGTAAACTCGGAATTTGTTTTTTCAAATTGCTCTAATAATATATCCCAAAAATCTTGAATGGAATTCATAAATGCACCTCCTTATAGTTCTAAAGATTCTAATCCAGTTAACAGTTTACCATCTTTCAATAGAGTTTTCCACAATTGGATGGAGAAAACCACAATAAATCAAAGTTTTTAATAAAATTATCCACAAAAATGTGGATAATCGATAGGATTAATAGAGAATAAACAGAGTTATACACAGAAAATTTCAAGTTATTCACATTCATTTTTATTGATTTAAAGAGATTTCAACAACTTATCCACCAGTTGTGGATAGATTTATACAAACAGAGTGTTATTTTGTGGATAAGTTGTTGAAAACTAGTGGATGAAGAGTTTTTTTAAAAAAAGATTTCCACTATGATTGTTGATAACTAAAAAAATCGATACAAAAATACAGTTATTTGTAGAAATTTTTAGAGAGATTATGGTATGATACTTCAGTAATTTAGCGATTAGATAGTTTATATTGACAATTCAATATTTTATATTTATAATGTACTAGACTGTCTAGGGAGACTAGATATTTCATTTACAGTAGGAGGTGCACATCGAATGAAAAGAACATATCAACCAAGCAAACGTAAACGTCAAAAAGTTCACGGATTCCGTAAACGCATGAGTACAAAAAATGGCCGTAGAGTATTAGCAAGCAGACGCCGTAAAGGTAGAAAAGTTTTAGCAGCTTAGATCACTGAACGTCTCAGTGGTCTTTTTTTTAAAAAAACATTTCGAGTGACTGGAGATATTCAAGTAGATGAAAAAATCGTATCGAGTGAAGAAAGATCGTGAATTTCAGCAGGTATTCCATAAAGGAAAATCTACAGCTAATCGACAATTTGTTATTTATAAGTTAAATAAGGAAGCACAAGCTCATTTTCGTGTGGGAATTTCAGTAAGTAAAAAGCTAGGAAATGCAGTGACAAGAAATCGTCTAAAAAGACGAATCCGTCACATTCTTATGGAACTGGATGATCAAATAACTCAAAATGCAGATTTTATTGTCATTGCTCGATCTCCCATCGTACAAATGTCTTATCAAGAAATGAAAAGCAGTATGATGCATGTTTTAAAATTAGCTACATTATTACCTAAAAATTAAGATTCCTATTATAGGTAGGAATCGTTGAAAATTAAATATTCTAAAAGGTGGGACTTTTCAGTGAAGAAAAAAAGCCAATTGATTTTATCATTAGCAGTTTTAACTTTATTTTTAGCGGCATGTGGAACTTCTCCTGTTACGGAGTCTAGTACAGGTTTTTGGGATCGAATTGTTCTCTATAATTTATCTCAGTTTATTATTTGGTTATCTGATTTATTTGGAGGAAGCTATGGTTTAGGAATTATCTTCTTTACAATTATTACTCGTTTAATTATGGTTCCTTTAATGCACTTCCAATACCAAAGTACGCGTAAACAAGCGATTCTTCAACCAGAGATTAAAGCTTTACGTGAAAAATACTCTGCTAGAGACCGTGCAACACAAGAAATGCTTCAAGCAGAAATGAATGCTTTATACGAACGTGAAGGAATCAATCAATACGCTGGTTGCTTACCATTATTAATTCAATTACCAGTAATGATGGCTTTATATCAAGCAATTAGCCGTACAGAAGTCTTAAAAACAGGACACTTCTTATGGTTCCAATTAGACCAACCAGACCCATACTTCATCTTACCAGTATTAGCTGCTGTGACAACATTCATCACAACGTGGTTATCTATGAAAATGCAAGATACTGGTGGAGCCGGTAAAGCAATGATGTATTTTATGCCAGTGATGATTTTATTTATGTCACTTGGTTTAGCAAGTGCGTTATCACTATACTGGGTAGTCGGAAACGTATTTATGGTAGGTCAAACCTTACTATTAAATAATCCATTCAAATTCCAAGAAGAACAAAAAGCGATTATCGCTGAGAAAAAACGTCGTCAAAAGGCGCTTGAAAAAGCGAAGAGAAGACACGGAAAATAATTCTTATATAGAAGTCTTGTTGAAACGTCTCAATCATGAGATAATAACAATGATTTTTAAAGAGTAGGAGAGTTTACGATGACAAATACTATTAAAGTAACAGATACTTCAGTAGAAAAAGCAATTCAAAAAGGATTACGTCAATTAGGATTAACCAAAGAAGAAGTAGTTGTTGAAGTGTTATCTGAAGGTAAAAAAGGATTGTTTGGCTTTGGCCAAAAAGATGCAATAGTTGCTTTAACTCCAGTTGTTAAAGAAGAAGTTGTGGAAGAAGTTTCTACACCAGTAGTAGAAGAAACGGTTGAAGAAGTAGTAGCAGCTGAAGATGAATCTTTCGAGGAAGAATTCGAAGACGAATTCGAAGACGAAGAAGATGTTGAAGGTTCTGAAAATGAAGAAACAACCGTAGATTGTTTAGAAGAAGCAGCTCATGTAACCAAAGCATATTTAGAAGGAATTGCGAAAACTTATGGTGCAGAGGCAACTGTAGCAGTTGAAGTGCGCCGTGATCGTATGACATTTGTATTCGATACAGACAAACAAGGGCTATTAATTGGTAAACATGGTAAAATTTTAAATGCGTTACAAGTGTTAGCACAAGTTTCTGTCCATCGTTTTGTTAAAGGAAGAATTTCTGTTCAAGTAGATGTTGGTGATTACCGTGCTCGTCGTAGTGAAACACTACAACAAATTGCCGAAAGAACAGCTCGTAAAGTATTAAAAACGAAACAACCTGTTTACTTAGAACCACTACCAGCATATGAAAGAAAACAAATTCATGCTGCATTAAGCAAAAATAAACGTATTTCAACACATTCCGAAGGAAAAGAACCTCATCGTTACCTAGTTGTTGAAATCGCTGAATAGAAAATGATGAAAGCTTATGACCGTTTCAGTCATAAGCTTTTTTTCATAATTAATGAAAGATAATAAAAGACATTTCAGAAAATATTGCTATAACAATATTTTTATGAATGGATAGGTAATATAAATCATTAGGACGAAACAAATAAAGTATAAAAAAACTTTCATAAATAGAACTATTTCAATCATAAAAAAAGAATAATTCCTATAAATGTCCACTAAATCTAAGTTTTTCTTTTGGAGAAATTAGAAAATAAAGGTATAATAAAAATGAATATAGGGAGCATATATTTAATAAAAGATGAGGAGATATTATGGACATTCAAATTTTTGTGAATCGACGAAAAGAATTAGGTTTATCTCAAATTGAATTGAGTGAGGGTATTTGTACGCAAGCAACATTAAGTCGATTCGAAAATCACGGTCAAATCCCTTCCATGAAGATATTGACCTTACTTTGTAAAAAACTACATATGGACGTAGGGGAGTTATTTCCATCTGTAGCGATTAAAGATTCAGTTATAAACAAAAAGCTGGATAAAATCGAATTTCATATTGTGAATATGGAATATGAAGAAGCTGAAGAATTAATTCATAGTATAAATGCGGCTCATTTAACCACGCAGCAACTATGGAGATATTTATACTTAAAAGGTTTCACTCAAACCTTATTAGAAAAGGAAAGTACAGATAGCTTTTTCTACTTCAATCAATTGTTAGCAGATCATTCTGATGTGGATAATAAATATATTTTCTTAGCGTATACGGGAATCGGACTTATTTATATGAATCAGGGAGACTATGATAAGGCCGAATACTTCTTTGAAAAAGCCATCCACCAAATCGATAATCATACAATTGAATCCATTGAAGATGTCTGTCGTGTCTTAACAGTTCTATATTATGGTGGAACTTTCTATGCAAAAATTAAAGAATATGATACTAGCGATGTCTTACTCAGACGCGGAATTACAATCTGTAGTGAAAATCATGTTACATACTATTTAGCTCGCATCAAATATTTACAAGCAGAGAACGCTTATGTGAATGACGCCTCAAGTGAAGAAGTAAAAGAATTGATGAGAGACGCCGCAGCATTTGCCAGAGTGAATAAAAATACGGTATTATTAGAAAAAATAAAAGTATTTAAAGAACTTGTGGCGAAAGGAGAATAGGAATGTCTATTCGTCAAAAAAGAGATGATTTATTCAAAAAAGAAAAATTAGAAGTTCCAGAAGAAATCAAAGAGGAATTTCAAAATGATGAGTATGATTTAGATAGTTTTGGAGATGCATTTGTAATGATGCCAAAATTAGAAGAAGATAAGCGTCAGAAAAATCTAGAGAAAAACATTAAAAAAGAATGGCTAGAGGATTTTGAATAAATCGCTTTTGACCTGCTAAGTGAGATTAGAGACCTTGTTCTTCAAGGTCTTTTTTATTTCAAAAAAGTAGAAATAATTCTTTTTCAGAAACTTATTCATTTAGAAAGAAATTTTTAATGAAAACAGTAGCATTTTAGTTGAAATCACAAACTAGTTATGATAAATTAATATCACTGTTAAGCGAACGTTCGCTTTTAAAACCGTTTCAAAATCTTCCAAAAAGATGGATGAAATCTGTTGACAGTAAAAATGTCCTATGATAGTATATAGGAGTTGTTGAAAAACAACGATTGACCTTTGAAAAC
>NZ_KV790853.1:0-371 GCF_001807725.1 Granulicatella sp. HMSC31F03
GTTTAGCTGCTTTAAGTGATAGTAGTAAGTTGAATGAGCAAGTGTAATAATCTTTGGAAGAATATCTAAAGGAAACTCTGACACTAACTCTCTGACAATCTGCGTCTTTCTTCTTTCTCTTTTTCCTCCTTCAAGCGGAGTTCTCTCAACTTTTTTAGAATGGCATTCTCCGCTCTTAAATACTCATTTTCAGCCTGAAGGCGTTCTAGTTCTGTCATCTCTTCTGGTTTTTTCTTTGGCTTACGTCCCATTTTAGGTACTCTCCCTCTTGTTTTCTCAACAATAGTATACTTATTTTTCTTGTATTGTGCGAGCTAGTTGTGAAGAGTGGCACGCGCAGGGAGGCCGTATTCGAGAGAAACTCTTTCTTT
>NZ_KV790853.1:391-22753 GCF_001807725.1 Granulicatella sp. HMSC31F03
TTCTTGTTTTATTTCTGGAGAATAATAATTATTTCTCCCTTTTTTAACTATCTCTAACCCATAACGTTCAATCAATTTAATCATGTAGGAAAGATTTCTCGCATCTATACCGAACATATCTGCAAGTCGTGAGTAGCTAAATCTCTGTTTTCTGGGGGCAAAAGCAAGTGGTGAGCCGGTGCCAATCGTCATCTCAGGACCTGGCATCCGTCAGGATAAGGTCGAACATTACGACGAAATCTCTTGTGCCGAAGGAGCCATCAACCGCATCAAAGGCCGCGAATTCGTCTGGACACTGCTCGATTATCTAGAGGTGGTGCCGAAACAGGGGAGCTAAACAACAATAGAATAAACTTAAAAAACCGGGGCGAGTGCCTCGGTTTTTTGTGTAACAAAAAGATAAATGCATTACATTGTGTTGACATTGAACGTAAAAAGATGTACGATGTACGCATAAAGAGGTGATAAGGATGGCAACATCAAATTTAAATATCCGAATGGATAAAGATATTAAAGAACAAGCAGATCAATTATTTAATGAATTAGGATTGACGATGACAGCAGCAGTAAATCTATTTTTACGCGCTAGTATTCGAGAACAAGGTATTCCTTTCTCTCTGAAATTGGATAAATTTAATAAAGAAACTATTGAAGCAATTGAAGAAGGAAGAAAGATTGCTAAAGATTCAAACGTTAAAGGTTATCACACAGTGGATGAATTGAAGAAAGCGTTGGAGCTATGACTAAATATGAAATTCGTTTTACAAATCGCTTTAAAAAAGATATTAAACTTGCAAAGAAGAAAGGTAAAGATCTAGATAAATTATTTGATATTATCGAGAAGCTTGCTTAAGGAGAAACGCTTGAAGAAAAATATAGGGATCATTCTTTAATAGGAGATTATAAAGGAACGATAGAGTGTCATATAGAACCAGCTTGGCTTCTGATTTATGAAATTCTTGAAGATATATTAGTTTTTCTTTGCAAAGGATTGGAAGCCATTCGGATTTGTTTTAAATTATATTGCCAGGGAGCTGTTCTAAGGCTCCTTTTTTTGTGTTTAAAAAGGCGTATTTTCCGAAAAAACAAGCAAATTAATGAAAATTAAGACTAAAAAATTAAAAATAATTTTTCTACAGAAAGTAAGAATAATTCCCGCAAATGAACATTACGAATATATAAATCATAAATTCTTATATAAAATTCAATGTAATAATTAAAATTAAATAGGATAGCTGCATTGAAAAGAATACTGAAAAGATTTGTGAGAAAAAATGTAGCATTCTTTATATGATACGGTTTCTTCTAAGGAGAAGAATTAATGAGGACTCCAATTTGCAACTAATATTATATATTTTTAAGAGACGCTATTTAGTATTTGAATAGCGTTTTTTGCATGCAAAATAGCGCCTCAGAAAAGCAAAAAGTAGCATATATGCTACAGTAGCAAATATGCTACAATTAAGAAAATGGAGGTGTTCAAATTGGGGAAGAAATTTAAGATTACAATGGACATGGCAATGCAGTTAGAAAACTACGAATACAATGAAATGATTCGACTTGCTGCAGTGTTAAAAATCTTGCAAGACGATGGAGTAACACCAGAAGTATTAGAGCATTGGGGATTCAAGAGAGACGGGGAGTGGTACTTGAGATTTCCTTTATCAGATGTTAAAGAGGGGGTGGATGGCAGTGACTTCTTCTTTGAACAAAGTATTCACGATGTTATCTTCAAAGTATCCTGACTTCGAGAAGGACTTATTAAACGAAGTAACGCTTCAAAAAGTTGCGCTAAGTATTATTAAAATGCGCCTTGAACAAGGATTGAATCAAGATCAGTGTGCAGAGAAAAATGGAATTGTACGAACTGTACTCAATAGAGCCGAAAGTGGTCATCATAATCCGACTGTTTTAAGTTTAGTAGACCTTGCAAGGCAAAATGGATATGAGGTTGGGATTAAGATGAAGAAAATGAAGTTTTAAAACTATAAAATTACAAAAGAGATGAGGAATAAATATGGAAGCAAATAAAGAATTAATTCATTATGCAACTTTACTATCAAAGATAAATAATAAAAAATATGAGAGTTATGTAGTGTCGAGAATTGTTCACCTACTTAATGATACTGAAATTCAATTCATCCCTCAGCAACTAGTCAGAAAACCTGACGGGAAAAGATATCTTATAGATTTGTACTTTCCACAATTTAAGTTGGCAGTGGAGGTTGATGAGCCATATCATAATTCGCAAGTTGAAGAAGACGAGTTGAGAGAACGGGAAATAATAGAATTGACGAATAGTGATTTTCGGAGAATTAATTGTGGATGTGAGGCAACTCTACACAGTGTACATAAAGAAATTGACGATTTAATTAATGAAATTAGAGAATTTAAAAAAAAGACGGTTGGATTTGAACCTTATTCATATAATAATGAATATTCAGTTGCATACTGGTTAAGGAGGGGACAATTGTCAGTTGAAGACAACGCTAAATTCCGGACCCATGTAGATGTTTTGAAGTTGTTTAACTTGGATTTTGGTTCTCATCAAAGAGCCACGTCTCCGTTATCTGATAGCTATCAAATTTGGTTTCCAAAATTGTATAAAAATAAAGAATGGGATAATTCTATTTCTAAAGATGGAAAGATTATTCGTCAAGCTAAGATGAATAATGAAAAAATGCAATACGGTAAGATAAGAGAATATTCGTATGTGTTTGCGCACCATTCCAATGAACTTGGAGAGACATTTTATAAGTTTAAAGGTTTATTTAAGTGTATTAAACAATCTGAGGACGAGTTAAAATATCATCGAGAAAATAGTGTTTTAGATTTATTTAATAAAAAGTACTAGCCTATCACGGTCGAATGAGAAAGAATATTAAATAATAATGGACACGAGTATAATTCATGAATTATATTCGTGTCTTTTTTATGATAAAGCGGTTAAATTTAGACTAAAACATGATATACTGAGTAATGAGTAAAGACTTCTGGATAATATAATTATTTGGAACAAAAAAGTGATATATAACGAAATAATGATGGGAGAAATCTAGATGACGGATTTATTGATTGCAAAAAATAAGATGTCTGAAGAAGATATCAAAAATACATTCATTACGCCAGCTATTCATGCAAAAGGATGGAAAAATGGAACTGATATTTTGTACGAATATTCTTTTACTGATGGTAGAGTAGAAGTTCATGGAAGACGTACGAGAAGAAAACCACAAAAATTTGCAGATTATCTATTGCATTACAATTCGAATAATCCAATTGCAATTGTAGAAGCAAAAGATAATAATCATTCAGTTGGTGCGGGTATGCAACAAGCAATTAATTATGCGGAAATTCTAGATGTTCCGTTTGTATATTCATCTAATGGAGATGGTTTTGTAGAGTTTGATAGATTAACAGGAAAAGAAAGAAATTTAAGCTTAGAGGATTTTCCGACGAAAGATGAATTATGGACAAGATATAAAGTTGCTACGAATCTTTCAGAAGAACAGGAAACGCTAATTAATGAACCATATTATTTCACAATGGGGTCAAAAGAGCCAAGATACTATCAACGAATTGCTATTAATCGTACGGTAGACGCAGTTTCTTCTGGGAAGAATAGAATTATGTTTGTTCTTGCTACTGGAACAGGGAAGACTTTTACAGCTTTTCAGATTATTCATCGTTTAATGAAGTCTGGATTAAAGAAAAGAGTTTTATTCTTAGCGGATAGAAATATATTAGTAGATCAAACGATGTTAAATGATTTTAAACCTTTTGGGAATAGAATGATTAAAATTGATGCTGATTTACTGAATTCTCCAGAAAAATTAAACTCTTATGAAGTATATCTAGGGTTATATCAACAATTAACAGGTGACGATGGAACTGAGACACACTATCAAAAATTTGGGAAAGATTTTTTTGATTTGATTGTTATTGATGAAGCTCATAGAGGTTCAGCTAAAGAGGATAGTAATTGGAGAACTATTTTAGATTACTTTAGTTCAGCTACTCATATTGGGATGACAGCAACTCCTAAAGAAGATAAAGTTACATCTAATGCGAAATATTTCGGAGTACCAATTTATATGTATTCGTTAAAACAAGGTATTGAGGACGGTTTTTTGGCTCCATATAAGGTGATTAGAGTAAATCTTGATGTGGACGTAACAGGTTATCGTCCTGAAAAAAATAAAGTGGATGCAAAGGGGTATGAAGTCCCTGACCGTATATTTAATAAAATTGATTTTGATAAAAATATGGTGATTGATGATCGAACACAAAAGGTTGCTAAATACGTATCGGATATATTAAAAGATACTAATAGTAGGTTTGATAAATCCATTTTCTTCTGCATAGACATTGAGCATGCTTCTAGAATGAGGCAAGCACTTGTAAATGAAAATAGTGACATGATCCTTAAAGATTCGAGATATGTTATGAAGATTACAGGAGATGATTCAGAAGGAAAGGCACAATTAGATAACTTTATTGATCCAAAATCTAAATATCCAACTTTAGTTACAACTTCAAAACTACTTACAACCGGAGTAGATGCTAAAACATGTAAGTATATTGTTTTAGATTCAAATATAGGTTCTATGACAGAATTTAAACAAATCATTGGACGTGGAACTCGATTGGATCCAGCAAATCATAAAGAGTATTTTACAATTATTGATTTTAGAGGGATAACAGATTTATTTGCAGACCCAGAATTTGATGGGGAACCAATCAATATTGACGATGGCGATGATGATGGAGGAGACACTGGTTCTACAACTCCTGGATATCCTCCGGTAGGACCAGACATTATTGGCCCAGATGATGACGATGATGATACCGGGGATAAAATTAAAGAGCCTAAGAAATACTATATAAATGATAGAGAAGTTAAGATAATTAATGATGTTGTACAAATTATTGATGAAAATGGAAAGTTAGTAACGGAAAGTTTGACAGATTATACTAAGAAAAATATTCTTGGCCAGTATGCTACTTTAGATGAGTTTATTGCAGCGTGGTCTTCGTCTGAGAAAAAACAAGTCATTGTTGATGAATTAGAAAAAAATGGCGTCTACTTAGAAGAAATTAGAAAAATTGAAAAGATATCTGCAGATGAAATTGATGATTTTGATTTACTCTTAAAATTAGCATATGGGCAAAAGCCTTTAACTAAAGCAGAAAGAGTAAACAATGTTAAGAAGAGAGGATATCTATATAAATATTCTGAAGAAGCCAGAGCAGTGTTAGAAGTTTTACTTGAACGTTATATGAATATGGGCTTGAAACAAGTTGAAGAAATTTCGATACTTAAATTACCAGAATTTAACAAATTTGGTGGCGCGGTAAATATTATTAAAATATTTGGAGATAAGCAAAAATACAAAGATGCAGTAAAAGAGTTAGAAAATGAGATATTTTCAGCTGCTTAATAAGGAGATTGTAAATGGCAACACATTCATTTGTAAAAAGAATCCAGGATATCACCCGTAAAGATGCAGGTGTTAATGGAGATGCTCAACGTATTGAACAAATGTCTTGGCTACTATTTTTAAAGATTTATGATAGTCGCGAAGAGGTTTGGGAAATTGAGGATGATAATTATGAATCCATTATTCCAGAAGGCCTAAAATGGAGAAATTGGGCGCACTCTGAAAAAGGAGAACAAGTTTTAACAGGGGATGAATTGTTAGATTTTGTAAACAATAAATTGTTTAAAGAACTTAAAGAAATACAAATTACTCCTCAAATGCCTATAAGAAAACAGATAGTTAAATCTGCTTTTGAAGATGCAAACAACTATATGAAGGATGGAATCCTTCTTCGCCAGGTAATTAATGTTATTGATGAGGTTGATTTTAATAGTCCAGAAGATCGTCATTTGTTCAATGATATCTATGAAACTATTTTAAAAGATATTCAATCAGCGGGAAATGCAGGTGAATTCTATACTCCACGTGCCGCAACTGACTTTATTGCAGAGATGTTGCAACCAAAATTAGGAGAAAGAATGGCCGATTTTGCGTGTGGTACAGGTGGATTCTTAACCTCTACGTTAAATATCTTGAGTGAACAAAGAAAAACTGCGAAAGATACAGAATTGTATAATCAATCCGTATATGGGATTGAGAAAAAAGCATTCCCACATTTACTCGCAGTCACTAATCTATTCCTTCATGAGATTGACGATCCAGAGATTATTCATGGGAATACATTAGAGATGAACGTTCGCGATTATACGGAAAAAGATCAATTTGACATTATTATGATGAACCCTCCATTTGGGGGTAGTGAACTGGACATTATCAAGAATAATTTTCCAACAGATTTACGAAGTAGTGAAACTGCCGATTTATTTATGGCAGTTATTATGCATCGATTAAAAGAAGATGGACGAGCAGGTGTGATTCTTCCAGATGGATTTTTATTTGGTAATAACGTTAAGAATACTCTGAAAAAGAAACTGTTAGACGAATTTAACTTGCATACAATCATTAGATTACCTCATAGTGTCTTTGCTCCGTATACGGGTATTCATACTAATATTCTCTTCTTTGATAATACTAAGAAGACTGAGTCTACTTGGTTTTATCGTTTGGATATGCCAGAAGGCTATAAGAATTTCTCTAAGACAAAACCAATGAAATCAGAACATTTTAACCCGGTAAGAGAATGGTGGGAAAATAGAGAAGAAATAATTATTGATAATTTCCCTAAAGCAAAGAAATTTACACCATCAGAATTAGCAGAATTAGATTATAATTTAGATCAATGTGGATTTCCGCAAGAGGTTGAAGAAATTTTAGAACCGATGGAACTAATTAGTAAATATAATGCTAAAAGAAAAGAGTTAAATGAAAAAATTGATTCTGTGTTAGCCGAAATTATTCAATTGTTAGAAGGTGATGAATAATCATGACACCCGAACAATTAAAAGCTAGTATTTTACAACGAGCTATGGAAGGGAATTTGGTCCCACAAGATCCAAATGACGAACCCGCCAGCGAGCTCCTTAAAAGAATTAAAGCAGAAAAAGAAAAACTCATTAAAGAAGGAAAAATCAAGCGAGATAAAAACGAAACCGAGATTTTTCGAGGTGATGATGGTTTAAATTATGAGAAGTTCCCAGATGGGACAATTGAGAGGTTGATATTTGATTTTGATATTCCTGACACATGGGAATTAACTAGATTAAGAAATATTGGTAATATTATTTCTGGTGGTACCCCAAAAACCACTGAAAAAAGTTATTACAACGGAAATATCCCATGGATTACACCGTCAGATATGGGTAAACAACAAAATAGAATTTATTTTGGAAGAGCAAGTAAATTTATTAGTGACATAGGATTAAACAATTCGTCTGCTCAAATGATACCCGCTAATTCAATAGTGTATTCGAGTAGAGCGCCCATTGGTCATATCAATATCGTTAATACAGAATTCACTACAAATCAGGGGTGTAAATCTATTTATCCACTATTTATTGATAACGAATTTTTATATTGGTTATTAAAAAATCGTACTACTGATATACAACAACGGTCTAGTGGAACAACTTTTAAAGAAATCTCCGGAAGAAGTTTTGGTGATACTATTGTTTGTATCCCTCCATATCAAGAACAGAAGCGCATTACTAGGAAGATTAGTAGTATACTGAAAAATATAAATAATTATGAAAAATACTATGCGGAGCTTGAGCAACTTAAGAAAGATTTTCCTGAAAAATTACGTAAATCCATTTTGCAATATGCAATGCAAGGAAAATTAGTCCCTCAAAACGTAACGGATGAACCTGTTGAAGTTCTACTTGAAAAAATCAGAGAAGAAAAGCAAAGATTATTTGAGGAAGGTAAACTTAAAAAGAAAGATTTACAAGAATCCATTATTTATCAAGGTGATGATAACTCATATTATGAGAACAAATTCCCGAAAAATTGGATAATTACAACATTATGTAACATGGGGGATATTTCAACAGGTAATACTCCATCCAAAAATAATTATTCTTATTGGAGCAACGGAACTATACCTTTTTTTAAACCCGCTGATCTTGTACAGAAAAAAAATATGCATACCGCCTCTGAATATTTATCTGTAGAAGGTTTCAAAAAAGCTAGATACGTTGAAAAAGATTCAATTTTAGTTAATGGAATAGGTAATATTGGGGTTACCGGCATAGTAAAGAAAGAAGGTGCATTCAACCAACAAATGCACTCAGTAAAGCCTTACAATTATATTGATTCAGATTTCTTATTTTATTTATTTAATACTAATTTTGTACAAGAACAAATGATAAATAATTCTTCATCAACTACAATACCCATTCTGAATAAGAAAAAGTTTTCAGAATTAATAGGTGTTTTTCCCTCTTTACAAGAACAAAAGAGAATTGTATCAAGAATTGAAAAAATTAATTTTCTTATTAAAAAGATTTAGTATTGTTGTAATTACCCTATAGTTTAATTTTTGCATTAAATTGTTTTATACCTGATATAATATAGTGATGTGCGGTGGAATTTCTATTAATCATAATAGGAGATGCAGCATGATAAATTTTGAACAATATTTAAAAAATAAGGGTCTTTCGAAAAATACTATTAAAGCTTACATTTATAGCACAAATTTTTTCCTGAAAAAATATTCTATATCAATAGAAAATCTATTAGAATATAAGGGGTATTTGATAGAAAAATATAAACCAAAAACCGTTAATTTAAGAATTCAAGGCATCAATAAATTCCTCGAATTCTCAGGACAGGAAAATATAAAACTTTCTTTCATCAAGATACAACAGAAAACATATCTGGAAGATGTTATAAGTCATGCTGATTACTTATATCTGAAGCGTAGTCTAAAAAAAGACCAAAATCTAAAATGGCATTTTGTCGTTTGGTTTTTAGGTGCTACAGGAGCAAGAGTAAGTGAACTAATTAGGTTGAAAATCGAACATATAGAAGTCGGATATTTTGATATTTATTCTAAAGGGGGAAAAGTTAGAAGATTGTATATCCCCAAAAAACTTAGATTTGATACTTTAAGATGGTTATCGAATTTAAATAGAACTAGTGGTTATTTATTTATAAATAATCAGGGGAAGCCTATCACCCCTAGAGGAATATCACAGCAACTTAAAAATTATGCTAAAAAGTACGGCCTTCATCCCAAAGTTGTATATCCTCATTCCTTCAGACACTTATTCGCGAAAAATTTTCTTCATAAATATAATGATATATCATTGCTGGCTGACCTAATGGGGCATGATAGTATAGAAACAACAAGAGTTTATTTAAGAAGAAGTACATCAGAACAGCAAAATATAGTTGATAGAATTGTAACATGGTAAATAAATAAACAAGCATATTTAAATATGCTTGTTTATTTTATTTTCTAGAAGATTTACGTAACTATCTATTATTGTTATTTTTTCGACGATTCTTAGTTGCATAGTTTTATTAGGAATACCTATATACATTTTCTGAAGATGAGAGTAGTGACGAGAATATCCTCTATTTCGCAAATCTAAACAACAGAATTTTAAACATAAATATCCAAATTCAGAGTTTATATAAATTGGCTCCATAAGTTTAACTCCATCTGCACCCACGACAAAATCAAAGTTAACTAATTTAACTATACGAGTGTGATCTCCAAACACTATTATTGGTTTAGAATGTTGATAAAGTTTATCTTTAGAGTGGGTATATCCTTCGACTAATTTTTTCGATTGGCTAACAACTGGATATAGTCCTTCTTTTAATATTTCCGACTGCCTTATTTGATATTTTTTTATAGGTATTGTTCTAAATATATCTTTAACTCTCAGAAATAGCCAATTTTCTCGTTCTCCCTTTAAATCTATCATCTCATAATATGAGTTATCATCACCTTGATAAATAATGGATTCTTGTAAATCTTTCTTTTTAAGTTTACCTTCCTCAAATAATCTTTGCTTTTCTTCTCTGATTTTTTCAAGTAGAACTTCAACAGGTTCATCCGTTACGTTTTGAGGGACTAATTTTCCTTGCATTGCATATTGCAAAATGGATTTCCGTAGTTTTTCTGGGAAATCAGAATTTAGCTTTTTTAGTTCGTAGTAACAACAAGAGTACTTCTCGAACTTCGGTATAGCTTTAAATAAGATTTCAACGATTCGTTTCTGTTCTTTTAAAGGAGGTATAGGAATAAATAAATCTAATATTGTGTCTCTTGAAATTCCAGGTATTAGTGACTGGCCCTTATTTTTCAAAATAGTGATAGAATTTTGTAAATAGAAAAATAGGTAATCTGAATATATTTTAATCCCACTTATGGCCATAACCTGTCTAGCTATATAGGCTGCTTTAAAGGGATTAAAAGCCAATTCCCCAATAGTTCCCTTTACAGTTATTAATATATCTCCTCTATATGAAAGAACAGAATTATCATCCGTATACCTATTTGTCATGATTTTTAAATTGGAAAAATTACTAGCGCCTGTAATATATGGATAAGTTTTAAATTCTTTATCTGAATACTTTTCTTTCGGTAAATCTCTTCCTGAAGTTAACTTAATTATATTATTGAGTTTAACCCATTCCCAAGACACAGGTATTTCAAAAGGAACATCAACTTGTTTAACACTTCCATCTTGGAACTTCTCATAATGTAAATTAGAGGAAGTAAAGTAGATATATTAAAATAAAAAAATGTTGAATAGAGAAATTTAATTTTTTATGGAAGGAAAGACTATCTTTGCAAATATGCTATAATTAATCTAAATACAGAGAGCTTTTATGATTTGAGGAGAATGAATGATTAAGTCTACTGAAAAGTTAAAAATGCGTTTTGATAAGTACGATAAAATTAGTATGGTAATTTGTGGGGCTCTTATAGTAATTAATTTGCTGTCTATAATCTATTTGAATGATTATATTTTTATTGGATCGATTATTCCATTAATACTCTTTTTAATAATTAAGAATATAGGAGAAACTATTAGAGAGAATCCTATTGATAATGTAGATTTATTATATATTAATGTTCATAAACGATTTAAAAAGTATCGATATTATTCTTTTATATTAGCTACATGTCTTCATTTAGTAGCGAATTATTTATTTCATTGTTATGACCTTGGGAGGAGACTTTATAATACTTCTTTTCTAGTGGGAATTAGAATACTGGTGATAATATACGTAGAATTTATATTTTTTGGATTATCGGCTTTTGTGTCTAATCTACTATTTAAAGCGGTTAGTCCCTATGATTTTAGGAGTGACAAAATTTTTTATTCTAAAGATAAGTATTTAATAAGAGTTTGGAACTTTTTATATCATAGGAAAGAAGTATATAATTCTTTCCAAGGTAAAAAGTCCTATTTCAAAATCTGGAGAGAAAACAGAAATATAATTGTTGCCGATAAAATTAGCGATTTAAAAAAAGAACTCCAATCTCTCGATGTTAATTTTCTGAAGAAAATGTATCTTTACCTTTTGTATCCATATGACTTTGGAGGGAATACAGAGATTCAGATGAACTATTTAATAGAGAGGATACCAAAGGTTGCTGGTTTTCTCATTCCTATCTTACTAGGTTACTTTTTTAATGGATTCCAAACCTTACACGATATATTAATTATCATTCTATTATGTATGTTCGTGTGGCTGATAGAGTTTGTCTTAGTAGTTTTATGGAACTGGATAACTCGTAAAAATCTTCTGGAGCAAATTAAAGTATTTCTCCCTCTACTTATACAAGAAGAACTAGAAAATCGAAAAAGTAAACGTAAGTATAAAAGACCACATAGATATAAATAAAAGGCTCTTTGTCAAATAGTGTTGATGAAGAATTTTAGGAAGGGATTAAGCAACTAATTGTTGCTTAATTCCTTTTTGTTATTAAAATAATCCTGTTCCTAAAGTGATATTAGTTTCTAAAGCCATAGGCATTTCTTTTGAGTACTTTTAGTAATCTAGGAAAAGAATAAAGATGTGTTATTGGATTTTCTTTTCTATAAACTATGTTATTATGGAGACAGATAAAAGAAAATTTTCACAGATTATAAATCGGTAAATACTGTATGGAAAGTAAGATAATTTTTACAAAATTAAATAAAAGGGAGATAAGAAATTATTATGTGTTCAAATTTAGACAGTGCAATTCTCGAAGCTCAGAATCAATACGATAGTGCCAAAACGATAATTGAATACAAAGAAGTTGAGAAAAAAGTAAAAGAAATATATAAACACTATCAAGACTCAGAAGAGGTGGCAAATCTATATCTAAAAATTCTTAGCACATTGTGTTGGAAACAAGAACCATCTGAATGGGGAGAAAGTGCAGAGGAAGCAAAGTGTGTATATGAAAAATATTCCACTTCGGAAAATATAGCCAAAGAATATTTTAATTTTCTTGTTAACTTGTGTTCGAAACAAACAGGAGATAAAGAACTTGCTCAAATAGCCAAAGAAGGTAAACGAGTATATAAGCAAATCGATTCTTCAGAATCTATCTCAGAGGAATATATTAATTTTCTTATGGAGTTATCTTGGAAACAAAGAACTGCGACAGGGTTGAAAGAAACCGCAGTTGAGGCGAAGAAAATATACTCTAAATGTAGTTCTTCAGAAGGAGCAGCAAGAAAATATCTGACGATTCTTGGCAATTTGTCATGGAAACATAGAGAAGGAACTGCTAGGAAAAAAACGGTAGATGAAGCGAAAAGAGTGTATAATCAACATATAATTTCTGAAAATATCTCAATAGAATATATTCGAATACTTGTTGTCGTATCCTATATATCAATAAAAGAATATCCTCTTGAGGAGATAGCAGAGGATTTAAAAGAAGTATATGACCTATTTCAATATTCAAAAAATGTTGCGAGTGAATATCTTAGTATTCTGCTTAGATTAGTAAAAAAACAAGAAGAAGCAAACAAAATAAAGAAAACGGCCGAAATAATAAGTGAAATATTAGAAGTACATGATCAATTAATCTATAAAGTTGACGATGATATTGATTCCTGGATGTTTTCAGATAATCTAATGAATAATGATACAGAAAAGATTTTGAATTATTTAATGAACATTACTGCTCCATTTGAAACTAAAAATCTTTTCAGTAAATCAAAATATGGAATTTTATTCAATTCTCGGAAGAGCTTAAAAAAAGAAGAGATGAAAATTTTAATAGAAATATTTTATTTAGTGCAAAAAATTAAGAATCAGTTAATTGTGAGATATCCTTCACTGCTAAAGTTTGGACACTATACTTCTGGGAAAGTAATGCAAATGTTATTAAAACAAAAAGATGAAGAAAAATATGCAATTGTGTGTAAGAGTAGATTAAGCAATGTCAATTATATGAACGATCCATCCGAGGGGAAAATGTTAAATCAAATCTTACAATTAGATTCAACATTTCAAAAGATATCTTTAAAACCAAGTCCATGGTTTTTAATGAGTTTAACTACATCTATTGATAAACTCTCCATGTGGTCTCAATACGGAGATCGAGCCGAAGGTGTATGTTTGGTTTTAAATTCTTGTGACTTTTCATCAGTCAATTTTCCATCAGATATGGAATGGTTGACGCTTAAAAAATCTAGTTTAATGTCTAATGAAGATTTAGAAAATGTTGTTTCTCGGGGAAATATAGACTCAAAAGATTTTCTTTACCGAATCGGATATTTAAGCATGCAAAGTGAAACAGAAATATCTTTAAGAACTGAATTTAATAAGTGTTTTAATGAAAAAGAAATTGAAAACATCAATAATTCATTACAAGAATTGAAGGGGATAGTGAAAGTAATTGATCGAGAATCAAACCTTTATGAAAAAGTTAATGAGTGCTTAGAAGAGATTCGTTATTTATTTAAGTCAGCTGAATACAGTTATGAATCTGAATTGAGAGTCCTTAAATATATGCCTCTAGAACCAGATAATAAAAAAATTAAAATTGATGATTCTGGGGAAGTTGCGAAACTTTATATAGAACGTGATAATCCGATTAAAATATCCGAAGTTATATTTGGCCCTAAATTTCCGAATCCAGAAAATGTGACTCCTCTTCTTCATCTTTTAGATAAGAATATTAAATTCAGACAATCTAAAATACCATTTAAATAAATGTAGAATAATATTATTTTTTAGATTATGATAGTATTCAAACTTTTCAAAGGAATTAAGCAGACACCCACTGCTTAATTCCTTTTTTTATCTCCGCCACCTCCTGCTTTTTCTTTCCCCCCTATGCTATAATAAACATGAATAGAGAGGGCTTTCAGGATTGGAGGAGAGAGGATGAATGGTTTTTGTTTAGTGATACCTTTATTAATCATTCGATTTGGATGGTTATCCGTCTTGAATAAACAAGCAGTTCAGCGGGCAGGATATTTTGCTCCTGTTCAAGTGGGAGAGGTTCTTCCTTCTTATATTTATCAAGTTTCCAATGTCGTTTTATTTTTATATTTATTTGGAACTAAAATAGAAGCAGATTTTTCCATTTACTTCTATGCAGGGATTATTTGTTATTTTATAGGGATTATTTTGTGTTTGATTGCTACGATGAATTTTGCTTTTCCTAATGCTGAAGGATTGAATACTAATGATCTGTATCATTTTTCGCGTAATCCGATGTACATCGCTTATTTTGTTTATTTTCTTGGCACTTGTTTATTGACGCAATCAGGTATCTTATTTGCGATATTGATGTGTTTTCAAATTTCAGCTCATTGGATTATTCTTTCGGAAGAACGATGGTGTATAGAAAAATTTGGGGATTCTTACAAAGAATATATGGAAAAAGTTCCTCGCTATCTTTAGAGGAATCCTTTCCCACCTATGCTATAATAATCTTGAATAGAGAAGGCTTTCATGATTGGAGGAGAAGAGGATGAAGGGAAGACAATTATTTGCATCAGCGCTGTGTGTATTGGCGCTGGCGGCGTGCAACAAAAGGCCTGAAGAAGCAGTGACAACCACCGAGGCACCAACCACCGTTCAAGAGGCGACCACACAGCAGACGACGGTGCAAGCAGTACAAGAGACGTATTTTGAACAGTTGCATTTAGCGTATAATCTAGTGGCTAAGGATGCCGATGCCCAGTCTGGCTTGCAAGCAGCTAAAGAGGAGAGCCAGAAGTTGATTGCCGCGCACCCAAGCGACAAGGCCATGATTGAGAAGCACTATAAGGACTTGGAACGTCTCGTTCAGCATAATTCAACGGGATTTGCCGAATTTATGCAGGATTGGAACCAAAGAAGAGACCAGCACTACGAACCGCTTCAAGAAGCGCTGGATTTAACAGCGGCGAAGGTGAACGGCGAGGCTACCTCTTGGAATATGATGGGGAAGGTGACGGCGAATGACTATCAGATTCTTATCGTAGATGCTTATATCGACAATACCAACCAGCAGGCGTATCTCTTTGGCTACAAGGGGGATGAACCGATTTTCTTACAGGCCCGTTCTGTCTCGCGAGATACACTGAAGGATGCGAACTTTGAAGAAGTGGAGAATGCGGATCTCCGGGCAGGATTCCTCAACAATGTTACTTGGAAACCCAAAGCGCCCCAAAGTAACCCATCGATTGCGGATGTGATGGCCATTTACGCACGTAAGAAGGGCGAAGTCTATGAGCGCACGAGTCCCGCGACACAGCGGTTGTTCTATGATTTAGCCGTTCCAGACCAGCTCTTCCAATATGCGACGGTTGCTGGAATGAATGCGAAGTTTACATGGGGAGAGCTCACATTTAAACAAGGCGACGTCCCTTATGAAATCGTGGAGTGCTATGTGTCCGAATCCGGAACGACGGTGATTGTCTTTGCCAAAGTCTGCAATGGCAAAGTGATTTTAATCGGGCAAACAGCACCAGAGACGGTGAAGAACGCGGATGGAACAATCAAGTCGAGCACCGTGAACCTCCAGCCGTACAATAGCGAAACACTATCACGCGCAACGTGGTAAGACAGGAGAAGTAGAATGACAGAAGTACAACAACTCGAATCCTTAATGAATGAGATGCTGCCGGGATTGCAGCTGTTTGCTAGAGATATCAACCTCACGCCGGAAGAAGAGGCGTGTTACCGAGTCGGAGAGGTCGTTCGTAATCCCGCCTTTACCGATGCGACGAGTCGCGTTGGGGGGATGGTGACGACGCACCGTTTCAGCATTTTATCGAACCACCTTTTTGATTTGACGAAGGCGGAACACGGCACCAACTGGGGGCTACATGTGGCCAACCGAGACAGTCACTTTAAGGTGCTAGACATTTATGAGCATGAAGGCAAGACGCAGATTCTCCTCTTGCATTTGCCGGACGATTATCGTTGGAAATGGATGGAGCATGTGACGCTAGATCTGCCGGTGGACATCGTGGCCGATAGCAGGGAGCGATTCGCCTCCAAGGCCCACGCCGAACCGATTCCAGAGGTGACAAGTCCCGAGTGGCTTGACCGATGCGGTTTTGCGCCAGGTCTGGACATCAAAGGCGAACTCTTCCCAAATGAAATCCCAATTGCGTCTCAGATGCAAAAAGTAAAAGATGCCTCTTTCCATAGCTTCTACCATCAACTCGTCTACGTTCGCTGTGCATCTCTGATCGAAGATGTGATGCCAGAAGTGGCCAAGGCAGGCGATACGGGGCTCGTCCTCTACGGCTATATTGACGAGGAGGCTGGCGTGTCGTTCCAACCACTATGGGTAGCAAAAGAGGGCGAATCGACGCTAGACATGCGCCTTATCCCCGAAGAGACGATGTATCTGATTCGTCTAGCGAACCTTGATGACTGCGAGTTCTGTTCGATGAAATGGATTGAAGTCGATTCCTATATTGTAGACCGTGCAAGACGCGTTATTGCGGAAGTGTATGATACGAAAAGCAAGGAAAAAGAAGAGACACGAACCTTCCAAGGCCTCGACCAATTCCGCCACCGCGAACATCCCGATGACTTTGGCGTAGCGGTCTACTACGAAGACAAGAGCAAAGATCCAGAACGCTTGTGGGTGCGCATTTCACGCGTGGAAGGCAACCAGTGCTATGGCAATCTGTTGATGGATTCGAAGCATCCAGACGGGCCGAAAGAAGGCGACGAGATTATGTTTAGAGTTCTTCAGGATGAAAGCGGCGAGCTCGAAGTTGTGTCGGTTCAACCGTAAAAATCCATTATATAAAGTATGAAATTTGAAAAATAAAATTGGAATTTGAAATGTTATTTTGGAGGGAAAAGAATGTTTGGAAATGAAGAAACATTAATTGTTGTTTATAAGGATGAGATGGTTCTTAATCAATTTAAGAAATTAGTGGAATCTCGAAATAGAGATCAAGAATATTTAGCGAATCATCCTGAATTAAATATTATCGCATGGAATGAGAAGACATGGTTAAGCAATAAAAAGGCAGGTAATATTAAAGGTAAAATTTTATATTTAGGGCAACTAAGTGGGACAAAGGAACTGATTCCAGTTATTGATACTAAATTTCAAAAATATGGGGTATGTTTCGGATGGGCTGGAAATCAAGCTGTTTTATACGGTAATCATAAGTATTTTAAAACAAAAGAAGAATACTTAGAGTTTGTATCTGCTTTGAATGAATGTTCTGTTCCTGAAAGTATAAAAAAACCGATAAATGCATCGTTTGGTGAAGAAAATGATGTAGAAATACAGAATGATGAAGAAGTTGTGGAACCTATAGAGTCAGAAAATAAGAAAGGTTTACTATCTAAACTAAAAAATGGTATAGGTAAGGGAGTTGCTTTAGCTAAAGAAATGTCATCTGACTTAAAAGATGGTTGGGATAATTTAACTAGAAGTAAAAAAGCTGTTGTCCGTCAAATGTTATTTTTCGGAGTAGATAATATATTTAAAGATGGATTAGACGAATTTGTTAAGTCATAGGGAGAATAGGGATGAGTACTAGCAAAGAATTTTTATCAGGATGGGAGTTTATGTCAGATGCTATGGTGGCAAATATAGCGGCTGGAATGGCAGATGCAGATATTCGTAATAATATGATGATTAATCAAAAAATTGCTATAGATAATCAGCTAGCGCAAAAAGTGAACGAATACATTGAACAATTCAAAATAAGTATGAATAATCATCCTTATAAGAATTTACCTGCAGAACAGTTTAAAGGTTATGTTGCAGAAGGGTGGCATCAGCATACTTTTAATATTGATGCACAAGAACATGGGTCAAATCATAGGGCGAGGACACTTGATAGTAATGAATTTGGTTCAGTAGATATTGAGACTAATTTTGGAAAAAACTATAGTCTCAAGTACTCAAATACAGCAAAAAGTTCTGAGAACATGCAAGCTGTGTTAGAGATTGGGACAGGAAAAGCAAAATATAGAAGTCAGGAAAGATTAATTCCTGCGGAACAGGTGCCTGAAGCAAAATCATTAGCTAGAAGAAATGCACTAAAAAATTCGATTACGCGTCCAGAAGTAGCAGCTGCCCACAATGAAGTTGAAAATAAATTAGTGGGAACTATTTCTGATGACAATGGCATAAGTAGTAGAAAACTCTCTGTTAAGGAAGCTAAACAAATTGCTGAAGAGGTTAAAAATAATGAGTTTGATCCTGAAAAACACGGATATAAGAAACGTGTTCTAAGAAAGCCTGTTAAAATAAAGTATTTTCGAGGAGCAATGAAAGCAGGGATATCTGCTGCGTTTATATCTGCAGCTATGCAAATTGTACCTGAACTTTATAAGGTGATAGTGCATCTAATAAAGAAAGGTCAATTAAGTATAGATCAACTAAAACGGTCGGGAAAGAAAATACTTTCTGCTAGTGGGGAGGCTTTCTTAAAAGGAGCAACAGCATACAGCTTGGAAGCTTTAATTAAGCAAGGTGTATTTGGTCAAGTTATAAAAAATATGAATCCATCTGTGATAGGAGCAATGGTATTAATAATTTCCGAGACTGTAAAAGATAGTTTACTATTAGCTGCTGGCAAACTTTCGCCAAGAGAAATGGGCATAAAATTTGTAGATAATACAATCAATACGTCAATTATGCTAGCGACTGGATCGATATTCCAAGCTTTAACACCTAATCTACCTGTTTTTGGATATTTGATTGGAACATTATTAGGTAGTGCTATAGCGGTTGTATTCAATATTGGGAAAAATAAATTTATTTCATTCTGTGTAGATTCAGGATTTACAGCGTTTGGTTTAGTAGACCAAAATTATCAGATTCCAGAAGAAGTTCTTAAAGAAATGGGTGTTGATGTTATACCAATATCTCGTGTTGAAGTTCCAACGGTAGAGATTGAGAGAACACCAGTGGGTAGAGATATTAGAAGAATCGATTATGATACCATTAAATTTACAGTATTAAAAAGAGGTTTAATTGGTGTTAATCGTGTCGGATATGTTACAGGATGAAAATAAGGCTTCCAGGACCTTTCGGATTCTATAGTAATGGAAATAACGAGTGTAATCGAAATGAATTAGGGCGTCAGTTGATTTTATCAACATGACGCCCTTTGAAGTTCGATAGGCAAAGAGACTTAGGCTCTTGCCGGTACAGTTATTTCCTTTACTATGAAGATATCCGAAAGGTCAACAGAAGCCATTGCAGCCCTAACACTATGAAGGTACCGAGGGGTTAATTTTGTCTCTTTTCTGACAGAATATCGATTTCCTTGATTATAAAAAGAAGTATGCTATAGTGAAGGTGTAGATAGTGAATACCTCACAACACTAAAACCAGAAAGAGCATTGGATGGTCAAGATCCAATGCTCTTTTTTTGTTTGTACTAATGCGCGCCGTCCGCGATTTCCGCGATGTAGAAGCTTGGGGCATAGCCGATTTCTTCGGTGTAGACTTTGGCAACATTGGCCTTAAACGCGTCGATATGATTCTTATGCACCAGCGCGATGGCACAACCGCCAAAGCCTGCGCCTGTCATACGCGCGCCAAGGACACCGGCTTGTTCCCAAGCGGTATGTACGAGTGTGTCGAGTTCCTTTCCGGTGACCTCGTAATCAAGTTCGGTAGAGAGGTGACTTTCGTTCATCAGACGTCCAAAGTGGGCGAGGTCGCCTTCTTTTAAGACACGAGTCGCAAGCACCGTGCGTTCATTTTCGCTCACGGCATGACGAGCACGTTTCACAAATAGTTCGCTGGATAGGTGATACTTCAACTCATCGAACTGATCGATCGTGAGGTCCCCCAGACTCCGGATAGCCACATGCTCTTGTAGTTCCTTCAAAGCAATGCGCGTTTCGGCAAAGCGTTCGTTGTATTTCGAATCAGCCAGTTCGCGACGTTTATTCGTGTTCATAATGACGATACGATAGTCGCCGAGTTTCACTGGAACGAGTTCAAACTCCAGCGTTACACAGTCGAGGAAGATAGCGTGGTCCTTCTTGCCCATCCCCACAGCGAACTGGTCCATGATGCCGGAATTGACACCAATGAAGTCATTTTCAACACGTTTCCCAACCTTCACGAGCCCCAGTGTGTCAATGCCTAGAGTATATACTTTGCGAGCGATGACGCCCACGAGCAACTCGAAGGAGGCTGATGATGAGAGACCCGAGCCGTTCGGGATGTTTCCGTAAAATGCGATGTCCATACCGTGCGGAAAATCGAAGCCGAGGTCCGCCAAGTACACGAAAACGCCCTTGACATAGTTCGCCCACGAGTCACTGCCCCTGTAAGCCAGGTCGGTCATATCGAGTTCGCGTATACCATCCTTCGGAAAATTGTCCGAATAAAGACGAAGCTTCTTGTCCGAACGTGGCTTCACCCACGCATAAGTCCCCAGTGTAATTGCACAAGGAAAGACATGCCCGCCGTTATAGTCGGTATGCTCCCCAATCAAGTTCACACGTCCCGGCGCAAAAAAGCTCGCCTCCGGCTCCGTGCCATATACCGCCACAAAAGTCTGTCTTAATTGTTCTGTAATTTGTCCCATCTCATCACCGCTTTCTATTTAGTCACCTTCATTATACGCCAAATTCTTCGTAAAAAAAGAGGCGTGTTGGATTTCCCAAAAGAAACCCAACAACACCTAAAAATCTTCCAGTAGCACATCACGTTGAACGGTTGCCCCTTTAAAGTTCGATAGGCAAAGAGACCTAGGCTCTTGCCGATTGTTGTACCTAATATTGTGAAGTTCAACAAAGAAAGGTCACTGAAGATTCTTGCGGCACTTCGCAAACTATAGAAATGCTGAAAAGAGACAAAAATCCCTCGGTTCTATAGTGTGAATGGTAAGGAAGAACAACCAATGTGAAATACTGACTCTAGGGGAAAACCCGTAGAGTCAGTTTGAAGCTTGGTAGGAGCCAAGACGTAGGCTTGGTCCGGTGTCCTTACCATCAACACTATGAAGATACCGAGGGAATAATTTTGTCTCTTTTCTTATTTGTTCTATCACATTATAGTTTAACGCAGAGTGTAGCGATATAGTCGTTGCCGTAACGTGATAATCGATTCCTTTTATCGCATGATTCATAAAAATCAATCATCGCGAGACCGTTCTTGAGTTGCCCTCTAATCTGTGTTTCTAAGGTATGGCTAAATTCATATCCATATTCTGGATTGATGGTGATTTTGCCTTCCTTTTCAAGCTCTTTTGAATTAAAAGGGAGAGAAAACTGTAACAGTAATTCCTCATCGGGTTGGTCCCATACAACATCAGCATCATACATGTATATCCATGGGTTCATAAATCCGACCATTAACAAGCCACCCTTTTTCAATACGCGAGAGGCTTCTTTATACATATTTTCTAAATCTTCTATATAGACATTTGAAACCGGATTAAAAACAATATCAAACGTTTCGTCTTCAAATGGGAATGGTTTTGTCAGATCACCTTGAACGGTAGTGATGGGTAAGCCTTCTCTTTTAGCCACCATCTCATCTCTTTGTAATTGTGATGTGGAAAAATCCATGATGGTGACATCATACCCTTTTGCAGCAAAAACGGGACCCTGCTGTCCGCCACCACAAGCTAACCCTAATATCTTTTTTCCATTGGCTTTTTCAAACCATTCTTGGGGAACTTTTTTCCCAATCGTTAATGCAACTGAAATTGGAACTTTTCTAGCTTCTTCTAATGCTTCATGTGTCAATGGCTCAGTATAGGTATTTTTTACATTATTCCATCGATCTTGATTACTTTTTATATAATTGCTCATCTCTTGCCACCGCTTTCTGTATTCTCAGGTTCATTATACTATTGATAGGAAAAGTAGGGAAGTGTCTACTGCATTTCAATACAGAAGCGCTTGAAACTATCTAGCCTTTTTCCGCCATCCAATTAAAGAAGTATAAACAAAATAAGGGCTTCTGGGACCTCGCGGATTCTATAGTAATGGAAATAACGAGTGTAAT